>CBJKNR010000499.1:0-2457 GCA_966417555.1 uncultured Sphingopyxis sp. | reverse complement strand
GCCCCAAGGGCCGTAGACGGTGAAGAAGCGCAGCCCGCTCTGCGGCAGGCGATAGAGCTTGGCATAGCTCTCGCTCATCAGTTCGCAGCTCCGCTTCGTCGCCGCGTAGAGCGACACCGGCGCGGTGCAGGGCTCGTCCTCGCGGAAGCCGGTGCCGCCGAGCGGCCGCTCGCCATAGACCGAACTCGACGAGGCATAGACGAGATGCTCGATATCGCCGGCATGCCGCGCCGCCTCGAGCACCGCGAGATGTCCTTTGAGGTTGCTATGCTCATAGGCAAAAGGGTTATCGAGGCTGTATCGGACCCCTGCCTGCGCGGCGAGGTGGACGATCCGGCGCACGCCGTTCGCTTTCACCAGCTCGCCGACCAGCCCGGGACTCGCAACATCGCCGTCGATCAGCCGGAAGTTGAAATTGTCGACCAGCCGCGCCGTGCGCGCCTTTTTGAGCGCGACGTCATAATAGTCGGTGAAATTGTCGAGCCCGATCACGCGTTCGCCGCGCGCGAGGAGCCGTTCGGATACCGCATGGCCGATAAAGCCCGCGGCACCGGTCACCAATATGGGGCCGCCGGTCATTACGCGGCCTGCCTTTCGCTGACGATTTCCGGCTGGTCCGGCCGGCCGATGCCGACATAGGTCAGACCGGCTTCCTCGACGCGCGCGGGCGGATAGATGTTGCGGAGGTCGACGAGCACCGGTTCGGCCATCGCCGCCCTGAGCCGCGCGAGGTCGAGCGCGCGGAAGGCGTCCCATTCGGTGACGATCACCGTCGCCGCGGCGCCTTCTGCCGCGTCGTAGGGCGAGGCGGCATATTCGACATCCTTGAGCACCAGATCGGCGGCCGACATCCCTTCGGGATCGAAGGCGCGGATCCGGGCGCCCGCGTCCTGCAGCGCCTGGATGATCGCGATCGAGGGGGCATCGCGCATGTCGTCGGTGTTGGGCTTGAAGGTCAGGCCGAGCACCGCGACGGTACGGCCGCGCACCTGCCCGTTCATCGCGGCGATGACCTTGCGGCCCATCGCGCGCTTGCGCTGTTCGTTCACCGCGATCGTCGCCTCGATGAGGCGCAGCGGCGCATCGTGATCCTGCGCCGTCTTCATCAGCGCAAGCGTATCCTTCGGGAAGCAGGAACCGCCATAGCCCGGGCCGGCGTTGAGGAATTTGGCGCCGATCCGGTTATCCAGCCCGATGCCGCGCGCAACCTCCTGGACGTCGGCGCCGACGCGCTCGCACAGATCGGCCATCTCGTTGATGTAGGTGATCTTCATCGCGAGGAAGGCGTTCGCCGCATATTTGATGAGCTCGCTGGTGCGGCGCCGGGTGAAGACGATCGGCGCCCTGTTGAGCGAGAGTGGGCGATAGACTTCTTCCATCGGTGCGCGGGCGCGAGAATCCTCGATGCCGATCACCACGCGGTCGGGGCGTTTGAAGTCCTCGATCGCAGCGCCCTCGCGCAGGAATTCGGGGTTGGACGCGACGGCGAATTCGGCCGCCGGATTGCATTCGCGGATGATCCGCTCGACCTCGTCGCCGGTGCCGACGGGCACGGTCGATTTGGTGACGACGACGGTAAAGCCGTCGAGGGACGCGGCGATCTCGCGCGCGGCGCCGTGGACATAGGAGAGGTCGGCATGCCCGTCACCGCGGCGGCTGGGGGTGCCAACCGCGATGAACACGACGTCGGCGGCGCCGACGGCATCCGAGAGATCGGTCGTGAAGTGGAGATTGCCCGCCGCGACATTGCGCGCGACGAGATCATCGAGTCCGGGCTCATAGATCGGGATGCCGCCGGCGCGGAGCCGGGCGATCTTGTTTGCATCCTTGTCGACGCAGGTCACATGATGGCCGAAATCGGCAAAACAGGCGCCCGAAACGAGCCCGACATAGCCGGACCCGATCATTACGATACGCATGACGCGTTGCTCCCTTTTTATATGAAGGCGATTTATGCTGCGCCTGCGAACAATCGCCCTGCGAGGCCGGCGGCGTCAACTTGCCAGCTTTGAGAAGAGGCAATTGGAAGGCGAAACGAATGTTGTGCCGATTGCGATTCAAAACGGGACAGTTCGAAAAATTGCAATCGATTATAGTCAGATAGCTTGCGACTTTGCGCAAACGATCTTCGGGACAATTCGCTCCCTTGCGACGAAACGTCTCGACTTGAACTTGCCACGCGTCGTCGATGTATTAGAAGTCGAACGGGATAAGTTGTGGGAAGGGAAGGATGCTGGAGGCGCAACGCGCGGCATTTTTCGCCGACTTGCCGGTATCGCTGGCCCTTCGCCGCGACCGGCTGCGGCGAGCTGTGCTGATGATCGAGGAAAATGCCGGCGCACTGTGCGACGCGGGTGGCGGCCGGAGGCGCGAACGTGTCAGATCAGGCCGTGGTCGCGGGCGTAGAGGGCCGCCTGGGTGCGGTCGCGCAGGCCCAGCCGGGTGAGGATTCGGGAG
>CBJKNR010000498.1:0-2495 GCA_966417555.1 uncultured Sphingopyxis sp. | reverse complement strand
GCTGCGCGAAGCGGCGTCCCTGCCTCACGGGCCAAGCGCGAGACGCTTCTATCAGGAGCGCGCCGAAGAACTCGCCGCGGTGGCCGCCACCCTCGACGGCTCCGATCTCCGCTCGGCCCGCGCGTTCACGATATTGGAGAAGCAGGTCGAGCGGCTTCGCAACGCTCCGGTCGCGGCTGTCGAGGCGGCTGCGATCCCCGCATCGCCGCCGATCGCTGTGGCGCCGCCGATTCCCGAGCCGCCGCCGACCGTCATCGAGGGCGGCATAGAGCGTGCAGAAGGCAAGGGCCTCACGATCAACTTCGAGGGAAAGCGCTGTATCCACAGTCGTGTCTGCGTCACCCAGGCGTCCGATACCTTCCTCGCCAATCGTGACGGCGCCTGGATCGTGCCCGATGCGACCGATCTCGAGACCGTTTGCGGCATCATCCGCCAATGCCCTTCCGGTGCGCTGACTTATGACCGCAAGGACGGCAAGGCCGAGCAGGCGCCGCCCGTGAATCTCATAAGCTTGCGCGAGAACGGGCCCTATGCCGCGCGCGGAGACATGATTCTCGACGGTCAGCGGCTTGGCTATCGCGCCACCTTGTGCCGGTGCGGGGCTTCCCGGAACAAGCCATTCTGCGACAAATCGCACCTCAGCATCGGCTTCGAGGCGACGGGCGAACCGCCGAGCAAGGATAGTCCGGCGCTCGCCGTGCGCAATGGACCGCTCGCCATCGATCCCGAACAGGATGGCCCGCTGCATATCGTCGGCAATCTCGAAATCATCAGCGGGACCGGACGGCCGATTGCACGCACTCAGGACACACGCCTTTGCCGCTGCGGCGGGAGCAGCAACAAGCCTTTTTGTGACGGCACGCATCGCAAGATCGGATTCCGCAGCAGTTGAACAGCCCAGCGCCCGATCCACCTATTGCAGCTTCCGGCTTGCGCAACGACGAAGGCGGCCGCGCCCCGCGTCGTCTTGAGGAGGGACCGGCCGTGCCGGAAATCGAGGCTGGTGCGGGCGCGCCGATCGTCTTGATCCTCGACGATGACCTCGAGGTTCGGACCGCGCTTACGGAGCTGATGCGCGTCGAGGGATTCGACGCAAGCGGCTTTGGCACCATCGGCGAATTGCTCGCTTCGCCCCTTTTCGAAGGTGCGAATTGCCTCGTTCTCGACGTCCAGATGCCCGAGATGAGTGGGCTCGAGGTGCAAGAGCGCTTGATCGCCGCGGGATTTGCAAAGCCGATTGTGTTTCTGACGGGCCATGGCGACGTCGAACAGTCGGTTCGGGCGATGAAGGCGGGCGCCGTCGATTTTCTGATCAAGCCCGTGACTGAGGCGGTGTTGCTGGACGCCGTAAAGGCGGGCGTGGAGCGCGATATCTCGTTTAGGGAGGATAATCGCCTCATCCGGCAGAATATCGGACGTTTTGCGGCCCTGACGCCGCGCGAAATCCAGGTCCTTCACGCGGTGGTGGACGGCCGGCTCAACAAGCAAATCGCACACCAGCTCGGTATCGCGGAAATCACGGTCAAGCTCCACCGGAGCAATCTGATGAAGAAAATGGGCGCCGCATCGATTGCGGAGTTGATCCGGGCCTGGGAGCGTTTGCCGGTCGAGTTTCGCGCGGTGAAGAGCGGCCAGCTGCGCGACAGGCTTCATTCGAGCGGCGCATGCGCTCTCATGTTGGAGCAGGGCCTTGCCCGGAAAACGTAGATGCCGGGCCGGGGTATCGGGTCGCTGACATGGTATACTGTCTTTTGCATTACTCGGGCCTCCATCGCTTGCCTTCCACCGAATAGATTTCCTGCATCCGGCGCGGCGTACAGCGGCGACAGGCGACCGATGATCCGTCGACCTGCCGCCCATGCCGAAGAAGCCATCGCAGAAGAGGAGGCAGTTCGCCATGTTGAAGAAGAGTTGTATCGGCTTGGCCGCCGTCATGGGCATTCTGGCCGAATTCAATGGCCTCTATATGCTGGTCTCACCGGCGGGCTGGTATTTTGCGGTCCCCGGCGTCACGACGACCGGCCCGTTCAACCAGCATTTCATTCGCGATATCGGGCTGATCTTTCTCTTTGTCGGCACAGCCTTTCTCGTCGGCAGCTTTCGTCCGCAATATCGCGTGCTTCTGTGGTCGACCGCGACGCTTTGGCTCTGCGCGCACGCGCTGTTCCACTTCTGGGAAGTCGCGGTCGGCATCTGTGGCCCTTCGGCCATCGCGCGCGATTTTCCAGCCGTCACGCTGCCCTCGATCCTCGGCATATTGCTGACGATCTGGGCTATCGCCGAGGCGCGTCGGACGCGCGCCACATCGCTTTGATCCCCGACGAGAAGCAAGGAGAATGACTATGAGCCCGCGCATGAATATATTCCAGGCCGCACCCGACGCGATGAAGGCCATGCTCGCCGTTGAAGCCACGTTCGAAAATTCGGGCCTCGAGCACAGCCTGATGGAATTGGTGAAGCTGCGCGCGTCGCAGATCAATGGCTGCGCCTTCTGC
>CBJKNR010000497.1:0-2505 GCA_966417555.1 uncultured Sphingopyxis sp. | reverse complement strand
TGAGGCAGACCTGGTCGCCGCGCGCCTCCCAGCGGCCCTCGGCGCGTTCGTCGAGCGCGCCCGCGGCGAGCATGTAGCGGAAGCGGCCGTCGTTCCGGATCAACAGTCCGCCGCCGACGTCGGGCCCTTCGGCAAGGCTATATTCCCCGACGAAGGGCGAATCCTGCGCAGCGGCGGGGGCGGCGACCAGAAGGGCGGCGAGGAGCAGGGTTCGCATGGCGCGATCATGCGTGCTGAGGAACGCCGGCGCCAGCCCCTTTCCACTTGCCCCGCCACCTGCTAGGCGCCCGCGCCATGTCCCAGAAGCATCCCGACCGCCGTACCTTCGCCATCATCTCGCACCCCGACGCGGGCAAGACGACGCTGACCGAGAAATTGCTCGTCGCGGGCGGCGCGATCCATATCGCGGGCGAGGTCAAGGCGCGCGGCGCCGCGCGGCGCGCGCGCTCGGACTGGATGAAGATCGAGCAGCAGCGCGGGATTTCGGTGACCTCGTCGGTGATGACCTTTGCGCATGCGGGGCTGATCTTCAACCTGCTCGACACGCCGGGGCACGAGGATTTCAGCGAGGATACCTACCGCACCCTCACCGCCGTCGACAGCGCGGTGATGGTGATCGACGCCGCGAAGGGCATCGAGCCGCAGACGCTGAAGCTGTTCGAGGTGTGCCGCCTGCGCTCGGTGCCGATCATCACCTTCATCAACAAGGTCGACCGCGAGGGCCAGACGCCGTTCGAACTGCTCGACGAGGTCGCCGACCGGCTCGCGCTCGACGTTACGCCCATGAACTGGCCCGCGGGTATGGGCGGGCAGTTCGAGGGCATCTATGACCTCGTCGACCCAGCGCTGATGGTGCCCGGCGGCGATGCGTCGCGCATGTATGAGGGCGAGCGGATCGCGGTCGAGGGGCTTGAGGATCCGCGGCTCGCCGCGAAGCTCAGCGCGCATGCGCTCGCGCTGCTCCGGGAAGAGACCGAGCTCGCGTCGGCCTGCTACGCGCCGTTCGATGCCGCAGCCTACCGCAACGGCGATCTGACGCCGGTCTTTTTCGGCTCGGCGCTCAAGGAATTCGGCGTCGTCGACCTGCTCGCGGGGCTCGCGAACCATGCGCCCGGCCCGCAGCCGCAGCCCGCCGAGCCCGCGCCGGTGCAGCCGGGCGACGATGCCGTCACCGGCTTCGTGTTCAAGGTGCAGGCGAACATGAACCCGGCGCACCGCGACCGCATCGCCTTCATGCGCCTCTGCTCGGGCAAGTTCGAGCGCGGGATGCGGCTGATGCAGGGCGGGACGGGCAAGGCGATCGCGATCAGCCGCCCGATGCTCTTTCTCGCGCAGGACCGCGAGATGGCCGAAGAGGCTTTCCCGGGCGACATCATCGGCATCCCGAACCATGGCACGCTGCGCGTTGGCGATACGCTGTCCGAGCGCAGCGACATCACGATCACCGGCCTGCCGAACTTCGCGCCCGAAATCCTGCGCCGCGTCGCGCTCGTCGATCCGACCAAGACCAAGCAGCTGAGGAAAGCGCTCGACGACATGGCCGAGGAGGGGATTATCCAGGTCTTCTATCCCGAGATCGGCGCGAACATGATCGTCGGCGTCGTCGGTCAACTGCAATTGGACGTGCTGATCAGCCGGCTCGAGGCCGAGTACAAGGTCGAGGCGAAGCTCGAGCAGTCGCCGTGGGACACCGCGCGCTGGATCGCGAGCGACGACGCGGCGGCGCTCAAGGCGTTCCAGGCCGACAATCGCGGTGCCGCGGCGACCGACCGCGACGGCGCGCCCGTGTTCATGGCGAAGGATGCGTGGGAGGTCGGCTATGTGACCCAGCGCAACCCGTCGATCCGCTTTACCGCGACGAAGGAACGGCGAACTGCGGCTCTGGCGGAGTAATTTTCCCGCACAAAGCCACGAAGCCACAAAGAGGACTTAAACCGTTCGCCCTGAGCTTGTCGAAGGGCTGTTCCGGTCTTTGACGTTGTAACAAGGACGGTGCTTCGACAAGATCGGCACGAACGGGTTTGGATAGTCCCCTTTGTGGCTTCGTGGCTTTGTGCGAACCAAAATCGCGACGTCAGATCAAGCTCAGCAGATCGGCCGGCCCCTTCGCCTCGGTCCCGTCCTCTTCGTCCTCCCCCTCGAACTTGCTCAGTGTCAGCCCGAGCAGCCGTATTCCCTGTTCGGTGGGCAGCAACGGCGCCAATATCGTTTCCCCGGCCGTGAGCAGGCTCGCGCCGTCGAGGATGGGCGAGGGGACCGATTTCGCGCGCGTGATAGTACGAAAATCGGCGTAGCGCAGCTTGAGCGTCACGGTCCGCCCGCGCGCGCCCTTCTTCGCCGCGCGGTCCCACACCACCGTGCACACATGCGCGAGCGCCTCGCGGATTTCGGTGTCGGTGACGAGGTCGTTGAAGAAGGTGCGCTCACCGCCCAAGGACTTCAGCGGTCGGTTCGACCTGACGCGGCGGTGGTCGATTCCGCGCGCGAGATTGTGCAGCCATCCGG
>CBJKNR010000496.1:0-2513 GCA_966417555.1 uncultured Sphingopyxis sp. | reverse complement strand
CGGCACGATCTCGTCCTGCCCGCCCGCGACGATGATGCCCGACGAGGGGCAGGGTGCGAGGAAGCTGAAGTCATACATGTTGGCCGGCGGCGCGACCGACAGGAAGCCGCGGATTTCGGGGCGGCGCATCAGGAGCTGCATCCCGATCCACGCGCCGAAGCTGAAACCCGCGACCCACGTCGTCTGCGCCTCGGGATGGATCGATTGCACCCAGTCGAGCGCCGAAGCGGCGTCGCTGAGCTCGCCGATGCCGTTGTCGAAGGTGCCCTGGCTGCGGCCGACGCCGCGGAAGTTGAAGCGCAGTACCGCGAAGCCGCGCGCGACGAAGCTCTTGTACATCGCCTGCGTGATGCGGTCGTTCATCGTGCCGCCGCCCTGCGGGTGCGGGTGGAGGATCAGCGCGACGGGCGCGCGCGGGCGCGGCGGGGGCGAGAAACGGCCTTCGATGCGGCCCTCGGGGCCGGGGAAAATGACGTCGGGCATGGGCGCACCTTCTATATGTCTTGGGCTTGCCAGTGATTCGCCGAGTGGCGGGGTGGCGGAGCGGGATTGGCGCCTATATAGAAAATAGGTCTCAACATGCAACTTTTGCGAATCGTTCGCAACAAGGACTCTCGCGCCGGATGATTTATCTCGACTATCAAGCCACTACGCCGCTCGCTCCCGAGGCGCGCGAGGCGATGCTGCGCTGGCTGGAAGGGCCGGGAGAGGGCGATGGCTACGCCAATCCATCGAGTACGCACAAGGCCGGCCGCGCTGCCGCCGCCGCTGTCGAGTTCGCGCGCGACCAAGTTGCGGCGATGATGCCCCCGGGCGGGCGGGTTTTCTTCACCTCGGGCGCGACCGAGGCGCTCAACTGGGCGCTGCTGCGCGGCGTCGAAACGATGCCGGGCGGCGTCGCGGGGCTCAGCATCGAACATGCCGCGTCGCTGCAATGCCTCGAACGGCTGGGCGCGGCCATCCTGCCGGTCGACGGCGAGGGGCTGGCCTTGCCGCCCGACGACGCACTGATCCCCGAAAACGGCATTGTGGCGACCATGCTGGTGAACAACGAGGTCGGCACGATCCAGCCCGTCGCCGATTTTGCCGCGGCGGCGCACGCAAAGAACAGCTTGCTGCTCTGCGACGCGGTACAGGGCTATGGCCGTGTCGCAATCCCCGACGGTCCCGATCTCATCGCGCTTTCGGCGCACAAAATTCACGGGCCCAAGGGCATCGGCGCGCTGTGGGTGAGGGACGGTATCGACCTGCCACCGCTGATGTTCGGCGGCGCGCAGGAGCAGGGGATGCGCTCGGGCACAGTCTCGCCCGCACTCTGCGCCGGGTTCGGCGCTGCGGCGGCGCTCGCGGCCGAGCGGTTCGACAAGGACGCGGCACATGCCGAACGCCTCTGGTCGCTCGCGCTGGACATGCTCCCCGAATGGACGATCAACGGCGATGCGAACCGCCGCTATCACGGCAATCTCAACGTCCGGCGCGAGGGCGTGAACGGCCTTCGTCTGATGTCCGACGCGCGCGACGTCGCCTTTTCGCTGGGCAGCGCGTGCGGCAGCGGTTCGGGCAAGGTCAGCCATGTCTTGCGCGCGATGGGGGTGAGCGAAGCCGATGCGCGCGCGTCGATCCGTCTCGGCTGGGGGCGCTATACGAGCGAGCAGGACTTGCGCGATGGCCTCGACGCCATCAAAGCCGCCGCGCGCCTGCAGGGTGTGAACTGATGCGCGTCACCTTTATCCACGCCGACGGCAAGGGGCGCACCGAGGCCGAGGCCGAGCCCGGCGCGATCCTGCTCGATGTCGCGCAGGCGCACCTGATGCCGCTTGAAGGCACGTGCGAGGGCCAGATGGCCTGCTCAACCTGCCATGTCATCGTCACCAAAGAGGATTTCGACCGTCTGCCGCCGGCGAGCGAGATGGAAGAGGATATGCTCGACCTTGCCGCCGGGGTGCGCCGCACCAGCCGCCTGTCGTGCCAGATCGTGCTGACCGACGATCTCGACGGGCTGACCGTGCATATCCCCGCCGAAAGCCGCAATATGCAGGGACCGCGCTGATCGCCAACGGCCACGCTTGCATTTCGGCCCTGTCGCCGCCATATGCGCCGCGGGAGTCGGGCGGACGCAGTCTTCGCCAACCCGGTCAGGTCCGGAAGGAAGCAGCCGCAACGAATTCGCTGCGGGTCGTTCCGGCTCCCACCCATTTCCCCCTTCGACAAGACCGGCGCCGCCCCCTAAGACGGGCGCATGAGTGATTCCGCCGACGACGATACCCCTATGCTGGGAATGGACCTGCCCGAGACGGTGCCACAGGCATCGAGCGGTCCCTACCGCGTCCTCGCCCGCAAATATCGCCCGCAAACCTTCGCCGAACTGATCGGGCAGGATGCGATGGTGAAGACGCTGGGCAACGCCATCGCGCGCGACCGGCTGGCGCATGCCTTTCTGATGACCGGCGTGCGAGGGGTCGGCAAGACCTCGACCGCGCGCATGATCGCAAAGGCGCTCAACTGTATCGGCC
>CBJKNR010000495.1:0-2515 GCA_966417555.1 uncultured Sphingopyxis sp. | reverse complement strand
AGCTGACCGCATCGCGCGGCACACCGATCAGCGCGATGAAGAAATTGCCCGCCGCCTTCTGGCACATGCGGCAATGGCAGATGTGCGACGTGTCGAGCACGGCGGTGACATGATAGCGCACCGCACCGCACTGGCAGCCGCCCGAAGCTTCGGTTTCGATCCTGTCCATGGCTCTTGCTATCACAAGGCGGTGCGCGCTCACAATGGCGCGCGCGGGGAAGCGGTGCGCGGCGCGATGCACCGCGCGCCCGCTCCGTCATGCGCCGTAACGCTCGATCACTTCGGCAAGCGGGACATGGCCGAGGCAGAGGCCGCGCCCCGGCACGCTTTCGCCGCTTTCGAGCGCGGTGGCATAGACGACTGCGGGATCAGCCTCGAGCCTTGCCCGCAAGGCCGCCAGTTTCGGCCAGCGAACGGGCTCCGCCACCTCATGGAAGTCGAGCCAGCGCGCGACGCCGACGAACAACGCATCGGCAAGCGTCGGCCGGTCGCCGACCAGCCAGGGGCCGTCGCCGGCCATTTCCTCAAGCCGGTCGTGGCGGCCGATCACCGCCTCCTTGCCCCACTCGCGCAAGGCCGCCTGCAACGCCGGGCGCGGCGGGTCCATTTCGAGCGCGCCCCACAGCGGGCCGAACGCGCCGGTGAAGCCGGTGTTGATGAACGCCATGATCTGGCGCATCCGGTCGCCTTCGGGCGACAGCGGGTCGGGGCTGATCCGCCGTTCGTCGTCGCGCGCGGCGAGCCAGTGCGCGATCGCCATCGTTTCGGTCAGCACCTTGCCCTGATCGGTGATCAGTGCGGGGGTTTCGTGCCGTGCGTTGATGCGCGCATAGGCGGGCTCGCGCATTTCGCCGAGCATGTCGACGCGGCAGAGGCGATAGGGCTTGCCCAGCCATTCGAGGGCCGCAACGAGCCCCATGGAACTTCCCAGCGGGAAGCCATAGACAAGGATCGGTTCCATTATATTGCTCCATCTTCTTTTTGAGGGGGAGCTGCGCAGCGACACCGGATATAGGGTGCCGGTTTCCCGCGTAAATTACGCACCTTTTTGTAACCATGAGGCGATGATGAAGGATCTGGTTTCGCGCTGCCCGATCGAGGAGGTGATGCAGCTCCTGAGCGGCCGCTGGCCGACCCTGCTCATCTATTATCTCAGCGACGGGACGAAACGCTTCAGCGACCTCAGTCGCGACAATCCGACGATTTCGCACAAGATGCTCACGCTCGAACTGCGCAAGCTCGAGGATGCGGGGATCGTCCGGCGCACCGGGTTCGAAGGCTATCCGCGGCGCGTCGAATATGACCTGACGGCGGACGGCGAGCGGCTCGTCCCACTGATCGATGCGCTGGGGAACTGGTGGGATGCCCTGTCGGCGGAGGCGGACCGTGCCGGGGGCGACGTGCCCGTGATGCAAGCCGGCCAGACGGGATGACCACCCCCCAAAGTCACACTGACAGGCTGGTCGCGATGCGCTTCCACGGCAAAAGAAAGGTATAGCTAGTGCGAGAACGACGGTCCACATCCGGCAAAGATTCGGAAAGATTCAAAATGTGCGCGATCCCGATCCGACTGTTCGGCGCCTTCCTGCTGTTGGCGACCGCGCCGAGCCTGCGGGCAGCCGAGGAGAAGTTCAGCGAAGAGGATTATCTCGAAAACAGCGCGTCAATTATTGCCGCGCAGGATTTTTGCGGCTTTGTCGTCGATGAAGCGGCGGTGAAAGCATATGTCGCCGCACGACTGCCGGATATGGCTTGGGAACTATATGCTGCCAAGATCAACGGTACCCGGCGCATTCTTCCGCGCTTCACTGACGAAATGAAGGAACGCAACTGCGCGCGGTGGCGTGTCATGGCACGATCGGCTGGCTGGACGCGATGAACGGCAGATATGTTCCGCCGACACGTCACTCCCACTCGATCGTGCCCGGCGGCTTCGACGTATAGTCGTACACGACGCGGTTGATGCCCTGCACCTCGTTGATGATGCGCGTCGCGCAGCGGCTGAGGAAGCTCGCGTCGAAGGGATAGATGTCGGCCGTCATGCCGTCGGTCGAGGTGACGGCGCGGAGCGCGCAGACGTGGTCGTAGGTGCGTCCGTCGCCCATCACGCCGACGGTCTTGACGGGGAGCAGCACGGCAAAGGCCTGCCAGATCGCATCGTAGAGCCCGGCATTGCGGATTTCCTCGAGATAGACCGCGTCGGCTTTGCGGAGGATGTCGCAGCGGTCCTTGCTGACTTCCCCCGGGATGCGGATCGCAAGCCCGGGGCCGGGAAAGGGGTGGCGGCCGACGAAGATGTCGGGCAGGCCAAGCTCCTTGCCGAGCAGGCGAACCTCGTCCTTGAACAGCTCGCGCAGCGGCTCGACGAGCTTCATGTTCATCCGCTCGGGCAGACCGCCGACATTGTGGTGACTCTTGATCGTGACGCTCGGTCCGCCGGTGAAGGAGACACTCTCGATGACGTCGGGGTAGAGCGTGCCCTGCGCGAGGAAATCGGCGCCGCCGATCTTCTTCG
>CBJKNR010000494.1:0-2516 GCA_966417555.1 uncultured Sphingopyxis sp. | reverse complement strand
CCTTCGAACTCGTCGCCGAGGCGACGCGCAGCGACTATAACGCGTTCAACGCGATCACCGGCCGGGTGGGCGCGCGTGTCAGCTATGATTCGACGCCGATCTGGCAGAAGAAATTCACCTATGCCTATGGCGTCGAACTGATCGCGACGCGCGAGGACGACTATGATTTCGCGAAGGGCGAGCGGTCCTATGATTTCTACACCATCCTCGGTCTGACCGGGCAGGTCGGGATGGACCGGACCGACAGCCTGCTCGACCCCACCAAGGGCTTTCGCATCACGAGCCTGATCCAGCCCGAAGGCTCGCTGGCGGGGCGCTTCTCGCCCTATGCGCGCCTCCGGACCGACATCAGCGGCTATTATCCTGTCACCGACAGCATCGTGCTCGCAGGACGCGTCCGCGTCGGTTCGATCCTTGGCGCGGCACGCGAACGTCTCGCACCCTCGCGGCGCTTTTATGCCGGCGGCGGCGGATCGGTGCGCGGCTTCGGTTTTCAGGAGCTGGGGCCGAAGGATCCGAACAACGACCCGATCGGTGGCCGCAGCGTGAACGAGATGGCTGTCGAGGCGCGCTACCGCTTCGGCAATTTCGGCGTCGTCGGCTTCGTCGACGCGGGTCAGGTCTATCGCTCGTCGGCGCCGACCTTCCAGAACCTGCGCTTCGGCGCCGGGATCGGGGGGCGCTACTACACCAATTTCGGTCCGATGCGCTTCGACATCGCAACGCCGATCGGGCGCAAACCGGGCGAGGCGCGGGTCAGCGTCTATGTCTCGATCGGACAGGCCTTCTGATGGCGGACGACGCGCCCTTCACCGAAGATGAAGGCGCTGCGCCGGCGAAGGCGCAGCGGTCGTGGCCGCTCGCCATATTGCGCTGGATCGGCCTCTCGCTGCTCGGGCTCGTCCTGCTCTTCGCGTTGTTCCTCATCGGGCTCAACAGCGATGCCGGGCGGCGTTTCGTCGTCACCCAGATCGAGAAATATGAATTCGAAAACGGAATGAAGATCGGCATCGGCCGGCTCGACGGGTCACTCTATGGCCGGATGATCATCCGCGATTTCACGCTATCGGATCCGAAGGGCGTGTTTCTGGCGTCGCCCGAGGTGCGCGTCGACTGGCGCCCGATCCGCTATCTTGCGAACCATCTCGACATCCGTTCGGCGACCGCCGCGACGATGACGATGCGGAAACTGCCCGAATTCAAACCCGTTCCCGACACCGGCGAGCCGCTGCTGCCCGATCTTGACATCGACGTCGGGCTGGTTCGCGTCGATCGTTTCGTCTTCGAACCGCCGGTGGCGGGCGAGCGTCAGGTCGCACGTCTGAACGGCAAGATCGCGATCGCCGACCGCCGCGCGCAGGTCACTGCCGATGCCGAAACGATCACGGGCGGTAGCGGACAGGGCGATACGCTGAAACTGGTGCTCGATGCGGTTCCCGAGGCGAACCGGCTCGCGATCAAGCTCGACCTCGCCGCGCCGCAGGGCGGCGTGCTCGCGGCAATAAGTGGCTTTGAGGAAACGCTGACCGCAAAGCTCGACGGGCGCGGCGACTGGAAGGCGTGGGACGGCAATCTGACCGCGAACCTCGGGGCGGCACCGCTTGCGCGGATCGCGTTGACCGGGCGGGACGGTACCTTCGCCGCGAAGGGAACGGCGCAGGTGGCGCGCATGCTGGCCGAAGGGCCGGTTGCCGAGCTGCTGGGCCGCGAAACCGCGATCGACCTGACGGCGCGGCTCGACGAGCGCAAGGCCGCGATCGACGGGCGGCTGACGTCCGACGCCGCGCAGCTCGGAATTAGCGGCGGGATCGATCTCGGCACCAATCGCTATGACGGCCTGAAGCTCGCCGCCAATATCCTCCGCCCGGGGGCGATCGCCCCGGCAGTGCGCGCCAATGGCCTGCGTGCGACCGCGACGCTCGACGGCGCTTTCGCGCTGCCGACGGTCGATTATCAGGCGAACGCCAACAGCCTCGCGGTCAATGATATCATCGTCGAGCAAATCGTCCTCGCGGGCAAGGCGCGCGTCGATGCCGACCAGATCGTCGTGCCCGTAGCCGGCCGTGCGGCGCGCATCCGCGGGCTTGACACCGTCGCGGGCGGGACGCTGGTACAGGTGCGGCTCGACGGCGATCTGGCATACAGCAACGGGCGCATCCTCAGCGACAATCTGCGCCTGCGCTCGCCGCGTATCGATGCGAAGGCGATCATCATCGCCGACCTCAACAGAGGCTTTTACACCGGCGCGATCGATGGACGGATCAACGATTATCGCATCGAAAGCGTCGGCATTTTCGACATCGAGACCGACGCCGACCTCAAGACCGCGCCGCGCGGCGGGTTCGAGATCGTCGGCAATGTCCGCGCGCGCTCGACGCGGTTGTTCAACTCGGGCGTCCGCGATTTCCTCGGCGGCAATGCGACCGCGTCGAGTGTGGTGCGCTACGGCACCGACGGGATTATCCGTTTCTCGGGCCTCCGCCTGTCGGCGCCGCGCCTGCGCGTGACCGGCGGCG
>CBJKNR010000493.1:0-2518 GCA_966417555.1 uncultured Sphingopyxis sp. | reverse complement strand
GCAATAGAACGCGTCAGTTCCCTCGGCGCCGGAGCATCCGTGCGGTCGCCGACGTCTGGACGACGAACAGCGTCACGAGGATGCTCGCGACGACCAGTCCGAACAGGTCGAAGGCCGAGAAATTCGTGCCGCTGATGTCGCCGCCGCCGATGACCGGCATCGAAATGGTCATCGCCATCAGCATCAGCCGCAGTTCGGTCGGGCCGCCGGCCATGTAGGAGAGGCGGAATTCGCCGAGGATCTTCGCCGAAATGAAGGTGTGGATCGACAACAGGAAATAGCCGACGACGCCCATAAGCGCGACGTCGAGCCGCATATAGGGGCTCATCCCGATCGCGCTGATCATCAGCAGCGTCGCGATCGCATCGACGCTGTGATCGACGAAATAGCCGTAATTGGGCCGCTCGATGCCGCGCCAGCGCGCCAGGCTGCCGTCGAGCGAATCGCCGAACCAGTTGACGATATAGCCGGCGAGCGAAAGCCCGAGCCATTCGCTGTCGAGCCAGCTGAGCAGATAGCCCGACGCGACGAGGACTGCGCCGGCAAAGCCGAGCGTGGTCAGCTGGTCGGGGGTAACCCACGCCGGAAGGCGTGCGCACAGCCAGTTGAGCAGGCGGCGCTCGCTGCGGGCAAGGATATTCTGCTGGATGCGGACCGGCGCCTTCGCGACGGGTTCGAACTTGCTCATGCGGACCCTTTGTTGCCGTCCGTCACAAAAGTGCCGACCGGATGTCATTGATCCGTCATAGAGGCAAAGTTACGCTTGCGAAAGGGCGAGGCCGTCGATGTGCCGTGCCCGCGCGCCGGTCAGTCCCGCCAGGGACCGATTTCGCCGACTTCGCCGATCGTACGGAAACGGACCCCGTCGTCGATCCACGCGACCTCCCACATCGGCGCCGGGCGCGCCCATTCGCCGATGACGAACAGCGGCAGCCTGTTCGCCGCCACAAAGGCAAGATCGTCCGCGGTCGGGCCGGGAACGATCGTTTCGGATCGCTGGTGCAGCCGGACGACTGCCAGCGTGCCCGCAGGCGGCGCGGGTAGCGACTGGCGGGCCGGGAAGCCGATGCTCGCGGCCACGACCGGATAACCCTTGTCGTCGCGGCCGATCAGCAGCACCTTGTCGGCGGTTGCATAGGGGCCGCCGACCGCGCGGCCGACGACCTTGCGGCCGGCGATCGCCGCGAACTCGCGCACATCGGTGTCGGCGATCGGCGCCATGGCGCCGACCGGCGGCGACGCGGGCGCGGCGGTGCCATCGGCTGCGAGCGCCGCCATGAACAGCAGTGCGGCGATCAATGCGCTTCGCCCCAGCTCTTGCCCGTGCCGACCTCGACTTCCAGCGGGACCGACAATTTGAGTGCGGGGTCGGCCGCGCCCATCATGACCGCGCGGATCACATCGTCCGCGGCGGCGGCCTTGTCCTCGGGCACCTCGAATACCAGCTCGTCGTGGACCTGGAGCAGCATCTTCACATCATCAAGGCCGGCGTCGGCGAGCGCTTTCGGCATACGGGCCATCGCGCGTTTGATCAGGTCGGCGCTGGTGCCCTGGATCGGCGCGTTGATCGCGGCGCGCTCGCTGCCCGCGCGCTCGTTCTGGTTTGCCGCCTTGATACGCGGAAACCAGGTTTTGCGGCCAAACAGCGTCTCGGTATAACCTTTCGCGCGCGCGCTTTCGAGCGTGTCGGTGATATAGTCGCTGATCCCCGGGAAACGCTCGAAATAGCGCGCGATCAACGCCTGCGCCTCGTCGGGCGTGACTTCGAGCCGGCCCGCGAGACCCCAGCGCGAAATGCCGTAGAGGATCGAGAAATTGACCGTCTTGGCCTTGCCGCGCGTGTCGCGGTTGACCTCGCCGAACAGCTCGATCGCGGTGGCGGCGTGGATATCCTGTCCCTGCGCGAACGCTTCCTTGAGTTCGGGGACGTCGGCCATATGCGCCGCGAGGCGGAGCTCGATCTGGCTATAATCGGCCGCGAGGAGGACATGGCCGGGCGCCGCGATGAAGGCGTCGCGGATCTGGCGGCCGGTCTCGGTCCGGATCGGGATATTCTGCAGGTTCGGATCGGTCGACGACAGCCGCCCGGTTTGCGCGCCGACAAGGCTGTAGCTCGTGTGAACGCGGCCGGTCTTGCCATTGATCTGCTGCTGCAGCGCGTCGGTATAGGTCGATTTCAGCTTCGCGAGCTGGCGCCATTCCAATATCTTGCGCGCGATCGGCACGCCGTCGCGTTCGAGGCGTTCGAGTTCGCTCTGGTCGGTCGACCAGTCGCCCGACTTGCCTTTGCGCCCGCCCTTGAGGCCCAGCTTGTCGAACAATATCTCGCCGAGCTGCTTCGGACTGCCGATGACGAAGGGCTGGCCCGCCTCCTCATGTATCTCGCCTTCCATGCGCAGCATGTCGTTCGCGAACTCGCCCGACAGGCGCGCGAGATAGTCGCGGTTGACCATGATGCCGGCGCGCTCCATGCCCTCGACCACAGCCGCAAAGGGGCGGTCGACCATTTCATAGACGC
>CBJKNR010000492.1:0-2528 GCA_966417555.1 uncultured Sphingopyxis sp. | reverse complement strand
CGCGCCTATCTCGCCGCGCTCCAGCCACAGGTCCATTCGCCGGGCATGGAGGGGATCGGCATCGCCGCCGCGATGCGCGCGGGCGATCCCGCCGCGGTCGAGGCGCGTCTCGGCGAGAATTATGGCGAGGCGATCCACGTCTGGCCCGCGACCGACCAGCCGATCGGCTTCCCCGTCGTGCTCGTCGAGCCCTACACGCCGCGCCGCCATGTCGCGCTGGGCTTCGACATGTACAGCGAGCCGGTCCGCCGCGCAGCGATGCGCCGCGCCTGGCAGACCGGCCGCCCCGCGGCGAGCGGCATCGTCCGGCTCGCGCAGGAAAAGGCGGCGAAAGTCAGGCAGCCGGGCTTCCTCATCTACCTTCCCGTCTATGCGCGCGGGCCGGCAAGCCCGGCCGCCGCCGGCACCGTCGCGACCGCGCCCGGCATGCGGCCGGTCGAGGCCTTCATCTACGCCCCCTTCCGCGTCAACGACATGATGAAGGCGGTGCTCGGGTCGCAGCTCGGCCGGATCGACGGGCTCGAAATCCGCGCCGGTGCCGGCCCCTCGGCGCCCGTGATCTTCCGCCACGGCACGATGGGCTGGGACGCGCAGGAGCAGACGTTACGGATCGCCGACCGCCAGTGGACGATGCGCATTTCCTATGGCCGCTTCCTCGAACGCCTCGGCCGTCCGCTCGGCATCTTCCTCTTCGGCCTCGCGCTCGCCATCCTCGCGACGCAGCTTCACCGCGTCCAGCAGCGCCGCGTCGGCGTCGCACAGGCGCTCGCCGCCCAGCAGGCGCGCCACGCCGAGGACCGCGAGCTGATGATCGGCGAGATGGCGCACCGGATGAAGAACGCCTTCGCGCGTATCGGCGCGCTCGCGCGCATCACCCTGCGCGAATCGGCCAGCCTCGAGGAATTCGAGGCCAGGTTCGACGGCCGCATGCGCGCGCTGTCCGACGCAAAGCAGATGCTCGTCACCGGCGCGGTCGACAGCGTCGATCTCGGCCGCATCGTCCGCCGCGAGCTCGAGCTCGCGGGCGCATCGGCAGAGCAGCTCGACGCCGTCGCCGGCCCCGAAGTCCGCCTGGACGACGACGAGGCGCAGGCGATGTCGCTCGCGGTCCACGAATTCGTCACCAACAGCGTCAAATATGGCGCGCTCGCGGGCAAGGGCCGGCTCGCGGTCGGCTGGCGCCGCGACGGCGGGGACGTCGAGCTCGAATGGACCGAGGCCGACCTCCCCGAAACCCCGCATATCGAAAGCGAAAGCTTCGGCACCCGGTTCATCCGCACGCTGATCGAACGCCAGCTGAAGGGCAGCTGGCGGCGCACCGCGGTTGACAACCGCCTCGCCATCGTCATTCGCTGGCCGGATAATGACATCCCCGACTGACGTCAGGGTCAGAACCCATGAATTGCGCGCCCGAGGTTTGAAGCGATTTTGCCTAGGGCTAGGAGGCAAGGCGCAGTAATATGCCGATATTTCAAGACTTGCCGACGACGCCCTGGGCAAAATCGGTCAAATCCCGAAGGGACGCCGAAATGGCTTCGATCTCGCACTCGCGCGACCTTGCGGGTAGCACGACTACCCGCTGCGGTCGCCCAAGCACGATATCTTCGCCATTTCGGCGCCTCGGACGTGCAATTCATGGGTTCTGACCCTCACTGGCACATCTGGATCGACCGCGGCGGCACCTTCACCGATGTCGTCGCGCGCCGCCCCGACGGTGCGGTCGTCACCACCAAATATCTCAGCGAAGACCCCGCGCGCCCCGGCGACGCCGCGGTGGGTGCGATCCGCGACCTCACCGGCGCGGGCAGCGGCGTGCTTCCCCCGCTCGCAATCCGCATGGGCTCGACCGTCGCGACCAATGCGCTGCTCGAGCGCAAGGGCGAGCCGACCCTGCTCGCGATCACGCAGGGCTTCGGCGACGCGCTGACGATCGGCTATCAGGACCGCCCCGAGCTTTTCGCGCGCCGCCTCGACCGGATCCCGCCGCCCCACGCCGGGGTCGCCGAAATCGCCGAGCGCGTCGGTCCCGACGGCGAGATCCTGAAGGCCCTCGACGAGGAAACCGCGCGCGCATCGCTGCAAGCCGCGCGCGACCGGGGAATTGCAAGCATCGCGATCGTGCTGATGCATGGCTACCGCTACCCCGCGCACGAACAGCGCCTCGCCGCCATCGCGCGCGACCTCGGCTTCACGCAAATCTCGACCAGCCACGAGGTCAGCGCGCTGATCAAGCTCGTCGGCCGCGGCGACACGACGCTCGCCGACGCCTATCTCTCGCCCGTCCTCCACCATTATGTCCGCCAGTTCGTCGCCCAGCTGGGGGACGGCATCGACCCGCAATTCATGAAAAGCTCGGGCGGCCTCGCCGCCGCATCGGCCTTCCACGGCCGCGATGCGATCCTCTCGGGCCCCGCGGGCGGGATCGTCGGCATGGTCGGCAGCGCCGCGCCGCTCGGCAAGACCCGCCTCATCGGTTTCGACATGGGCGGCACCTCGACCGCCGTCAGCCATTATACCGGGCGCCTCGA
>CBJKNR010000491.1:0-2546 GCA_966417555.1 uncultured Sphingopyxis sp. | reverse complement strand
GTGTCATGTGCTCTCCCTCCTGTTATCTTTTTCATGAACTCGATTACAGCTCATGTTTTCCAAGGGTAAAACGCATGACATCGAGCGAGTCAAGTAATCGATTACAAATTTTACCTCAAAATACCGATTTTTCTTTTTGATAACGTTATCATATGGATTTCGGTGCGCAGGACCATCCGGCGGTCCTCAATCTCCTTCCGCTCCCCCGGCGAAATCGTCGAACGCTCGATCGGTGACACGGATGATGCGCTCCGCGATGAACCCTGCGCCCTCGCGCGCGCCGTCCTCGGGATGCTTCAGGCAGCATTCCCATTCGAGCACCGCCCAGCCCGGGAAATCATATTGCGCCATCTTCGAGAAGATCGTGCGGAAATCAATCTGTCCGTCGCCGAGCGAGCGGAAGCGCCCGGGGCGATCGATCCAGTCCTGATAGCCGCCATAAACTCCTGAGCGGCCGCTCGGCCGGAACTCGGCATCCTTCACATGGAACGCCCTGATGCGCTCGTGATAGAGGTCGATGAAGGCGAGATAGTCGAGCTGCTGGAGCAGGAAGTGGCTCGGATCATAGAGGATATTGGCGCGCGGATGATCGTCGACGGCATCGAGGAAACGCTCGAAGGTCGCGCCGTCGTGCAGGTCCTCGCCCGGATGTATCTCATAGGCGACGTCGACCCCGGCATCGTCGAAGGCGTCGAGGATCGGGCGCCAGCGACACGCCAGCTCGGCCCATGCCTCCCCGACCATCCCCGCCGGACGCTGCGGCCACGGATAGAAATTCGCCCACGTGAGAGCACCCGAAAAAGTGACATGCGTATCGAGCCCGAGATTGCGGCTCGCCTTCGCCGCGAGCAGCAACTGCCCGGTCGCCCATTCCCTCCGCGCGTCGGGCTTGCCGTGCAGATGCGCGGGCGCGAAGGCGTCGAAGAGCCGGTCCTGCGCCGGATCGACCGCTATCAGCTGCCCCTGAAGATGCGTCGAGAGCTCGGTGATCGCAAGACCATGTTCGGCGAGCGTGCCGGTGAGCTCGTCGCAATAATCGCGGCTCTCCGCCGCAAGCTCCAGATTCACCAGCCGTCCGCCGGTCGGAAGCTGGAGCCCCTTGTAGCCGAGCCCCGCCGCCCAGCCCGCCATTCCGGCGAGGCTGTCGAACGGTGGCTCGTTGCCCTCGAACTGCGCCAGAAAAATCGCGGGACCTTTTATCGTTCGCATGAAAAGCCTTTCGGAAGGGGAGGTCAGGGATGCGGGTCGGCTTCTTCGACCGGTTGCCAGGTGCCGCCTTGGGCGGCGGAGCGGAGCGCGGCGTCGACGAAGCGCAGCCCGCGCACGCCATCCTCGATTCCGCAGAGCGGTGTTTCAGCGATCGGGGTTGCGGCGTGGATCGCGCCGGCGAAATCGCGATAGATGTTCGCGAACGCCTCGATAAAGCCTTCGGGATGACCCGCGGGCAGGCGCGATGCCCTCGCGGCGAGCGACCCGAGATAAGGCGCGCCCGCGCTGACGACCTCGTCGGGGCGGTCGGGCCAGCGCAGATAGAGATGCTGGCAGTCGGCGTGCGACCATTGCAGCCCGCCGCGCTCGCCCCAGATGGCGAGGCGCAGGTCGTTGCGCGCGCCCGCCGCGATCTGCGTCGCCGCTACCAGCCCGCGCGCGCCGCCCGCGAAGCGCAGCAGCAGCGTCGCATCGTCGTCGAGCCGGCGTCCCGGCACGACCGCGGCAAGATCGGCGAGGAGGTGGCCGATCCGCTCGCCCGACACATATTCGGCGAGGTTGAGCGCATGGACACCGATGTCTGAAATGCATCCGCCGACACCCGTATGCGCGGGATCGGTACGCCACCCGGCCTGCCGGTTGTCGCCCTGCTCGACTGGCTCGGCCAGCCAGCCCTGCGGATATTCGACATGGATACGGCGGATACGCCCGAGCTCGCCGCGCGCGACCCGCTCGCGCGCCTCGCGGATCAGCGGGTAGCCGGTGTAGGTATAGGTCACGGCATAGAGCGCGCTCGACGCCGCGACATGGTTCTGCAATGTCAGCGCCTCGCCCAGCGTCGCGGTCGCCGGCTTGTCGCTGATTACATGCACGCCCGCCGCGAGCGCCGCCGCCGCAATCGGCAGATGCGTGTCGTTGGGTGTCGCGATCGCGACGAAGGCGATGCCGTCGGGACGCTGCGCCTCGGCTGCGAGCATCGTCGCGACATCGGGATAGGCGCGTTCCGGATCGATGCCATAGCCGGCCGCGGCTGCGAGCGAGCGCGCATGGTCGCGGCTGAACACACCCGCGCGCAGGCGGATGGCGCCATCGAGTTCGGCCGCCATGCGGTGGACCGGTCCGATGAACGAACCGGGGCCGCCGCCGACCATCGCCATGGCGAGGGGCTGAACTGCTACGGTCATGCCTCGCTCCGCACCGCTGCGAGCGTGACGGGCGCATAGCCCCCGCGCGAGCGGAAGAAGAGGATCAGCGCGAGGTAGATGGCGAGCATCATCACTGGCAACAGCGCAACCTCGCGCAGCGCCCCCTTCTTGCCCTCGACCACCACCGCCTCC
>CBJKNR010000490.1:0-2568 GCA_966417555.1 uncultured Sphingopyxis sp. | reverse complement strand
TCTTCTTGTAATCGACCGTCTCGAGGTCGCCGAAAATCTGCACCTCGATCGGTCCGCTCGCGAGCCGCGGTTCCCAGAAAGCGCGGAAGGCGGCGGGGGTCAGCGCCTCGATCTGCGCCTTGTCGGGCGCCGCCCAGCGTGCGTCATTGTTGGTCAGCCAGCCGCGCAGATTGCGATCGAGCACCGCGTTGGGTGTCGCGTCGTTAAGGTCGTATCCGGTGAGGTAACCGATCCGCAGCCGGTCGACCGGCGCCGGATCCCAACGCGGCCGGGCGAGCTTTGCCGCGATCAGCCGCATCTGGTCGGCAAGGTCGGCGGGCCTGCTTTCGGCCGACAGTTCGAAGGCATCATCGTCGATCGCGAAATTCATCTGGATCTGCCGGCCGTTGGTCAGCTGGTCGATCTCATTCTGTCCCCACGGGCCGATCCCGCTCGCGACCAGCGCATAGTCGCCGGTCCACAGGAGGTTCGGCGCATCGGCGGCGACACTACGGTTGCCCGTGCCGAAGCGGACGTTGACGCGTACCTTGCCCGGCTCGACCTTGTTGTTCGAGACGAGCGCGGTCACGCCATTGGCGAACTCGAGCCGTTCGGCGCGCAGGCCGAGGATCGGATTGGTCGAGGTGATCGCGCCAGGCGGGCCGAAGGCGGGCAATTGCCTGAAATCGGCCTTGACCGCCGTCAGCCGGTCGTCGCGCGCGGTTACCGGCGCCTTGAGCGCCGCGAGCACCGCGGCGTCGCCGCCCGCTGCGGTCGGCGTCGTCAGCACGACACGCGTCACCGGCGCGGCGAAGATCGCCTTGCTGATATCGAGCATCACCTTCGGGGTCGCCGAGGCGCGGATCGCCTTGAACATGTCGACCTGCCCCTGCGGGCTGGTCACCGTCTCGTTGATATCGACCGCGCGCACCATGTCGTCGGCCAGCCGCGAACCGGGTTCGTTGCGGGCATTTTCGAGTTCCTTCAGCAGGAACGCCTGAATCTCGTTCGCCTCGCGGTCGATATCCGCCTGCGACGGCGGGTTTTTAATGGCGTCGGCGATCACGCCGCGCACGTCGGCGAGCGCCGCCTTCCAGTCGCTCAAGGGAACGATCGACGCCATCGTCACGTCGGCACTGCGGCTGACATATTGCTGCTCGACCGTCGCGACGAGATAGCTGCCGCCGCTCCGCGCGCGGTTTTCGAGCCGGCGGTTGACCAGCGCCTGCGCGATGAATTCGAGGTAGAGCCGCCGCGTATTCTCGACCGTGTCGATGCGCTTCTTCCATGGGCGCACCATCGCAAGCGTCAGCGCGAGCGGCTGCCCCCCCTCGACGATCTCGCGCGCCGCGGGCTGTTTCGGATCGGGCTTGCCGAAATCGGGATCGGGCGGGTTCGCCCCCTCGGCTTTCCAGTCGCCATAATATTTGGCGACCAGCCCCGCGAGAGCTGCAGGATCGGCATCGCCGACGATCACGACCACCGCGCGTTCGGGGCGGTACCAGCGATTGTGGAACGCGGCGACCGAGGTCGCATCCGCCTTGCCCAGCGAGGCAGTGGTGCCGATCGGCGAACGGTCGCCGAGCAGCTGACCGGCGAACAGATGCGCATTGGTCGCGTCGGCGATCCGTTTCTGCGGACCGTCGGATTCGCGAAGCTCCGACATCACGACCCCGCGCTCGGCGGCGACCGCGAGCTCGGAAATGCGCGGCTCGCGCACCATTCCGGCCAGCAGTTTCATGCTTTCGTCGAGGTTCGCCGGCGTGACGCTCGGCAGATCGAGCTGGTACACGGTCTGGGTCGGCGTCGTCTGCGCATTCGAATCGCTGCCAAAGGTCACGCCGAACCGCTGCCAGATGCGCTTCGCCTCGCCATCGGGAATATGCTCTGACCCGCGAAAGGTCAGGTGTTCGAGCAGATGCGCGTAGCCGCGCTCCTGCTCGGTTTCGAACATCGAGCCGACGTCCATGCGCACGCGGATCGACACTTGCCCGGGGGGGACGCCGTTATTGCGCACGGCATAGCGGACGCCATTGGGCAATGTGCCGAACTGCCACGCGGTATCGCGCGGAATGTCGCTGCCGGCATAGAGCCAGTCGCTGTTTTTTGCCTGGCTCTGCGCTGTCGCGGTCGCCGGGCTGCTCTGCGCACCTGCGGCAAGCGGTGTGAGGAGCAGCGCGGCGGCGCCGGCAAGAAGAATCGAACGGGTAAAACGAAGCGGCTGGCGCACGGGAGAATAGGACATTGAGCCATCTTATCGCGTTCGAACCTTGCTGGCCACTGAACTGTCGCGCTTGTCCTCGTACGCGCGCAGGCCTAGCCAGAGGCAATGGACAGCCCGCTCCCCGCCGCTCCGCTCGCCGCCCTGATCCAGATGACCAGCGGAATCGATCCCGCCGCGAATCTCCGGACGATCGATTGTGCGATGGCCGAAGCGGCGGCGCACGGCGCCACCATGGCATTCCTGCCCGAAATGTCGCTGTTGCTCGATCGCGACCGCGCACGTTCCGCCGCGCATATCATGCGCGAGCGCGACAGCCCCTGGCCCGCCTCGCTGCAGGCGATGGCGCAGAAACACGGCCTGTGGCT
>CBJKNR010000489.1:0-2589 GCA_966417555.1 uncultured Sphingopyxis sp. | reverse complement strand
GCGGCGCGGGCTGACATGCGTGTTCATTGGCTCCTTCCTGCCTCAAACGCAGGCGCCTGACAATCGCTGCCTCGTGCCGCCATGACGTCATCGAAGCGTCTCACTCGGGATGGCTCGCGGTATCAGGCGCGGTCAGCCGGACCTCGAACTGCCCCCGGGCAAGCGGATGCATGAAGCGCTGGTCGCGCAGCAGGATCGCATCGCCCTCCTTTTCGGCCACGGGCATGCGCGCCCAGAACAGGAAGGCGCGTGCCGCGGGGTCTGCCTTGACCCATGTCGCGAGCCGCGGATCATCCATCCCCGTGGGAGCGCCCTTCAGGTCGACATCGCCCCCGACGCCCGGCGTGAAACTGGCGCTGCCGTAACGGTCGGCTGTGCGCCAGAAGATATCGCGCTTCCAGAACGCGAGCGGCGGCGGGCTCGCGACGACGAGCGCATCCCTGTGGCCGTGCGTGGCCAACGCACCCGACACCATGCGCTCCGCCGCGCCGGTGATCAGCCCGTTGACGAAGATATAGGCGCACACCGCGGCGAAACCGACCCGGGCAGGCCGCTGCCAGTGCGCCAGGCCGCGGCGCTCGCGGCGCAGCGACAGCCCCAGCGACAAGGCGAGCGCGATCCATATCCAGAGGTCGATGATGAAGATGCTGTCGCCATAGAACCAGCGATGGCTGAACGGTTCGAGCAGGCGAATGCCGTAATTGTTGAGCCAGTCGAGCGCCGGATGGCTGAGACAGCCGATGTAAGCGAGCGCAAGCAGCCAGCCCCGATGAATCGGCAGGCGGCCAGCCGGCCGCTTGCCGCGCCGGTCCTGCCAGCGGTCGAATGCGAGCATCAGGGCCCATAGCAGGATCGGCAGCAGGAGGAGCGCGATCGGCCCGTGCGTGATCCCGCGCCGCATCGACAGCGACTCGATGCCGTAAACCGCGCAGGCCGCATCGATATCGGGCAGGTTCGCCGCGATGATCAGCGTCGGCATCGCAAGGCCCGTTTTTTTCTTGAGCCCCAATTGCCCGAGAAGCGCACCGGCAAGGCTGTGGGTGAGATTGTCCATATCATTCCATTATCGAGGAAAAAATGACTCGCACAAAGCCACGAAGCCACAAAGGGTCATGCACTCAACGAACGATAATAATCATTGGCCAGGCGCTTCACGCCCTCTTTGAAGCTCGGTGCACCGAAGTTCATGAGCAGTCCGAGCGGTAAATCCATGAGACGCAGGTAGGTGAGCACCTGTTTCGCATGGACCGGCGCATGTCGTTCAGTCGATTTCAGTTCAATCACCAGTCGATCCTCCACAAGGAGATCGACGCGGAATGCTTCGTCGAGCAATTTTCCGCGAAATACGATCGGGACAATCTTCTGCCGCTCGATACGCAATCCGCGCTCACTCAAAAATTCGGCAAGCAAAACTTCATAGACTGTTTCCAGCAGGCCGGGACCGATTTCGCGATGCAGTTTATAGCCGCAATCCAAAGCAATGCGGGTCAGTTCTTCAACATCCGTCGTCAAACTGGCCCCCTTTGTGGCTTCGTGGCTTTGTGCGAAAAAAACTAAAGCTCGGGCCCGCTTTCGGTGACCGTCCAGGTCTGCCCCTTCTTGAGCAGGCTCTGCAGATCGGCCTTCTTGCCTTCCGCCGCCGCCTTGTTCTGGCGCACGACGTCGGCTTCGAAAGTCGGGCGCGGATCATCGTAGAGGACGCCCAGCGCCATCGGGAATTCGCCGAAGCGCATTTCGACGAGCATGTGCGCGACGCTGCGATTGGTCACGTCGTGGACGATCACGCCTGCGGCCTCCCAATCGCCATCGACGACATCGACGGTCTTGAGGTGCAGTGCCTCGGCATCGAGCGCGATGCCCTTGGTGCCCTTGGCATAGAGCATCGGCTCGCCATGTCTGAGCCAGAGCTGGCGATCCTCGGCCCCTTTCGGTGCCGCAAAGTCCTCGAATACGTCCTTGTTATAAACGATACAGTTCTGGAAAATCTCGATAAAGGCCGCGCCCTTGTGTGCATGCGCCGCCTTCAGCACGTTCGGCAGTTCCTTCGACACGTCAAAGCCGCGCGCGACGAAGCGCGCACCGGCGCCGAGCGCGAACGCCGCGGGCTGCGCGGGGCGATCGACCGAACCATAGGGCGTCGACGGGCTCGTCGTCCCGACGCGGCTCGTGGGAGAATATTGCCCCTTGGTAAGGCCATAGATCTCGTTGTTGAACAACATGATCTGGCAGTCCAGATTGCGGCGAATGAGGTGCATCGTGTGGTTGCCGCCGATCGACAGCCCGTCGCCGTCGCCGGTGACGATCCAGATGTCGAGCTCCGGATTGGCGAGCTTCAGCCCCGTCGCGAACGCCGGCGCGCGGCCGTGAATCGTGTGGAAGCCATAAGTTTCCATATAATAGGGGAAGCGCGACGAGCAGCCGATGCCGCTGACGAACACGGTATTCTCGGGCGCAGTGCCGATTTCGGGCATCGTGCGCTGCACCGCCTTCAGGATCGCATAATCGCCGCAGCCGGGGCACCAGCGGACTTCCTGATCAGTCTCCCAATCCTTGAGCGTCGTCGGGCGCGCGATGGTGGTCATCTCGTTC
>CBJKNR010000488.1:0-2610 GCA_966417555.1 uncultured Sphingopyxis sp. | reverse complement strand
CGGAGTGGGCCAGCGGGTTCGCGTCGGCGGCGCGCTTTGCCATCTCGACGACGCGGTCGATCGCAACGCGCCCCTCAAACGGGCAGCCGAAGGCGGTCGCGATGGTGATCTGGCCGCTACGCCCGGCCTGCTTCGCCAGCGCGACGATCTCGATCGCCGCAACGAGCGACTCGTCCGAGCTTTGCCCCTGATTGCGCACGCCGAACGCGTCGCTCGTCACGCACACCGCACCCAGCTCGTCGATCCGCCCCGTCGCGAGCGCGCGCTCGGCGCCGCGGCGATTGAGGACAAGGCCGACATAAGTCACATCGTCGCGCACCGGCAGCATCGCCACCAGATCCTCGGCGTCGGCAAGCTGCGGCACCTTCTTCGGATTGACGAAACTCGTCACCTCGATACGCCGGACGCCATAGTCGATCGCGCGGCGGATCAGTTCGATCTTGTCGGCGGTCGACACGATCGCCGCCTCATTCTGCAGCCCGTCGCGCGGGCCGACCTCGACCAGTTCCACGGCGTGATTTTTCAACATCTTGCGTCCTGATTGTCCCGAGTCATTTAGCAGGTTGAAAATTACATAGCATTCTAAGTATACAAAGGCCACGGGCGAGGCAGGTCGTCTTACCAGAGTCGGCCGCGAAAGGAATGATATGAGCGAGACGGGCAGCGGGGGCGCGCTGGAAGGCATCAAAGTCGTCGAGATGGGACAGCTCATCGCCGGCCCCTTCTGCGGGCAGCTTCTCGGCGACATGGGCGCCGAGATCGTCAAGCTCGAACCGCCGGTCACTGGCGATCAGATGCGCAACTGGGGCCAAGGCGACCGCCCAAGCTGGTGGCGCGTGATCGCACGCAACAAATATTCGGTCGCGGTCGACCTGCGCAGCGAAGAGGGACAGGCGCTGGCGCGCGAACTGATCGCGAAGGCCGACATATTGATCGAGAATTTCCGCCCCGGCACGCTCGAGAAATGGAATCTCGACCCCACCGAGCTTCGCAAGACCAATCCGGGACTGATCGTCGTGCGCGTGTCGGGATACGGCCAGACAGGACCCTATTCGTCGCGCGCGGGTTTCGGGGGAATCGGCGAGGCGATGGGCGGCTGGCGCGGCATCGTGGGCTATCCCGATCTGCCGCCCGCGCGCATGGGGGTGTCGATCGGCGACACGCTTGCCGCGACCTATGGCTGCATGGGCGCGCTCGCGGCACTCCATCACCGGAGCAAGACCGGCGAAGGCCAGATCGTCGATTCCGCGCTGTACGAGGCGGTTCTGCAGGTGATGGAATCGACCGTGTCCGACTATTCGGCGAGCGGCACCAAGCGCCGCCGCACCGGCTCCACCCTCCCCGCGATCGCGCCGTCGAACGTCTATCCGTGCAAGGACGGCGAATATCTGATCGGCGCCAATCAGGACGGCGTCTTCGCGCGCCTCGCCGCCGCGATGGGCCGCCCCGAACTCGCGAGCGACGAACGCTACGCCACGCACCGCGCACGCGGAGCGCGGCAGGAAGAGCTCGACGCACTGATCGGCGAATGGACGAAGACGCTGACGATCGCCGATCTCGAAGCGAAGATGGTGGAAGCCGGTGTTCCGGCGGGCCGCGTCTTCGACGCCGAGGACATGATGGCCGACCCGCATTTCGTCGCGCGCGAGGCGCTGGTGACCGTTCCCGACGCGGAACTGGGCGAAGTCACGATGCAGGGCGTCTTCCCGAAACTCTCGGCAACCCCGGGCAGCGTCCGCCGCCCCGCCCCGCTGACGGTCGGACAGGACAGCGCCGACGTCCTGAAACGCTGGCTCGGGCGCGAGAGCTGAGGCGATGATCACCCTCTACGGCGGCCCGACCCCCAATGCGCGCAAGATCGCGATCGCATTGCTCGAGATGGGGCTTGACTGGCGGCTTGAATATGTCGACATCCTCGCAGGCGACCAGCTCACCCCAGAATTCCTCGCGCTCAACCCGAACAACAAGACGCCGGTGATCATCGACGACGAGGGGCCCACTGGCGAGCGGTTCATACTGTGGGAAACCGGCGCGATCCTGCTCTATCTCGCCGAAAAGACCGGGCGCTTCGTGCCCACCGACCCGGCGAAGCGCGCGATCTGCTGGCAATGGCTGATGTTCCAGGTCTCGGGCGTGGGCCCGATGTTCGGGCAGGAAGTGCATTTCACCCATTATGCGAAGGACCGGCACGAATATGCCATCGCGCGCTACAGCCGCGAGGTCGACCGGCTGATGATGGTGCTCGACAAGCGGCTCGGCGAGGTCGAGTGGCTAGCCGACGACGACTATACGATCGCCGACATGGCAACCCTTCCCTATCTGCGCCGCCAGCTGATCGAAAAGGCGGGGCGCTTCCCCAACGTCGATCGCTGGGGCGCGGCGATGCTCGAACGCCCCGCGGTCGCCGAGGGCATGAAGGTCGGCGTCGCGCGCGCCGAGACGATCGAGGGCGGCCTCACCGGCTTCACCGACGAACACCGCGCGATCCTGTGGGGCGACCGGCAACATATGAAGCGCTAAGGCAGATCGTCGGTTATGGGGTGGGAAGTTGCCGTCCCCCTCTTTCGTCACCCCGGACTTGATCGGCGATTATCCCCTGGACATCCGTAG
>CBJKNR010000487.1:0-2613 GCA_966417555.1 uncultured Sphingopyxis sp. | reverse complement strand
GGCCATATGGAGAAGGACGTGGAGCACGCCCGAGAGTCGGCTGTCGCGTTTCATGTAACTTTAAATAGTACGTGAAAGGCGTGCGTCAACCCCCGGGGCTTGATCGCCGCGCGCGGCGCTGTTAGGCCTGCGCGCGATGACCAACGACCGATCCACCCGATTCAAGGCGTATTGGCGCTCCTTTACATAGGAGCGGCATGGCATCACCTGTGACCATCGCCGCCGTGTCCGGAAGGCGAATGGTTGTCACTACATCATCAGACCCAAGTCCCGGCCGCGGCGCGCGCTTTTTGAAGAAGACGCGACATGACCGATACCCTGCTTGCCCTCTCGACCGACCATTGCCGCATCACGCCGCTGTTCGCCGACGATGCGCGTGCGCTCGCCGCGATCACCGACGAGACGGTGACGTCGAAGGTCCATTTCCTGCCCGCACCTTTCACAGAGGCCGACGCGCGTGCGCTGATCGCCGGATCGGGCGGCGGCGACGTGTTCCATGCCGTTCGCGATGAACGCGGCCTCGACTTGAGCGGCGTGATCGGCGTCCACCGCCGCATCGGCAACGAATATGAGATCGGATATTGGTTCGCGGCGCGCGTGCGCGGCAGGGGGATCGCGACCGAGGCGGTGCGCGCGGTGGTCGAGGCGCTCGCCGCGTCGCGGCCGGGCTCGACGATCGTCGCCGAATGCCACCCCGACAACGAGCGGTCGCGCGCGCTGCTGCGCCGGATCGGCTTCGTGTCGACGGGGCGCGCGGGCAAGCGGCCGGGCCGGATGCTGATGGCGTGGCGTGCGGCGCCGGCCTATCGCATCGATGTTTGCTGAGCGACCGCCTCTTCGTTGGCACCGACCTCCTCGGTCAGCGCCTTGACGATCGCCGCCACCGAAGTCGCGGCATAGGCGAAGCCCATGTGGCCGCAATCGACCTCGACCTGCCGATCGCTCTCATGTGGAAGCCCGCGTGCGCTGCTGACCGCGACGACGCCGTCATGCTTCGACCAGAGCGCGAAGGTCGGCATTTCGGGGCGCGGTGCGGGGTGGAAGTCGATCGGCGGATTATCGACCGGATGGCGCGCAATCAGGTGATAGAGGCGCCACGCGCGGTTGGCGCGGCGGCTGCCCGAGAAGGGCGAGCCCAGCGTCACCACGCGCGCCACCTTGTCGGGGTGGTGTTTGGCATATTCGCGGGCGTAGATGCCGCCGAGGCTCCAGCCTACGAGCGCGGGCGCATAGCCGGTGCGGTCGATGATCCACTGCACGCGGGTGTCGATGCGGTCGATGATGTCGGCGGTCGCGCCGCGGTTGAAGCCGAGGCCCCAGGCATAGCAGCGGAAGCCCGCGCGGCGAAGGTCGGCGCGGAGGCCCTTGGTCGCCCAGTCGCCCGACAGGAACCCTGGCAGCACCATCACCGGCGGATGCTCGCTGTCGGGGTTGGGTTCGGGCGGCAGCGGGCGGATGCGGCCTCCGATCGCGCGCGCCAGCGACCCGATCTCGCGCCACAGCAAGGTCAGCGGCGGCAGCGCGTCGGGATCGGGAATGCGCGCGGGCCATTCGGCGCGCCGGGTGAGGAAGCCGCGGAACATGCGGCCGCCTTTACCTTTTCGGGACGAGTTTCACCAGCTTGCCGTCCTCGCCGTCGGTGAGCAGCCAGACCGAGCCGTCATCGCGCACCTCGACCTCGCGGATGCGCCGGCCGAAATCCCAGCGGTCGGATTTGTGGAGCCGGTCGCCGTCGATCGCCATCCGGACGAGCCCCTCGCCCGAGAGTGCGCCCATCAGCAGGCTGTTCTTCCAGCCCGGATAGAGGTCATCGTTGTAGAAGGCGAGGCCGGCGGGCGAGACCGACGGATTCCACCAGAGTTTCGGCGCGGCGAATTCGGGGCGGCTCGGATGGTCGGGGATATCCTTGCCGTCATAATGGTCGCCGTTCGACACGATGGGATAGCCGTAATTGGCCTTCGCCTCGACGAGGTTGACCTCGTCGCCGCCCTTCGGGCCCATTTCCTGATTCCACAGCTTGCCGGTCGCGTCGAAGGCGAGCCCGAGGATATTGCGATGACCGAGCGACCAGATTTGCGCCGTGACGCCGCCTTGCGATGCAAAGGGATTGTCGGCAGGGACGCTGCCGTCGGGATTGAGGCGGAGAATCTTGCCGAGATTGGCCTTCATGTCCTGCGCGGGGTCGAACTTCTGCCGCTCGCCCGAGGCGATGAACAGATATTTGCCGTCGGGCGAGAAGGCGAGGCGGTGCGAGAAATGACCGCGGCCGGGGACCTTCGGATCCTGCTTCCAGATGATTTGCAGACCGTCGAGGCGCGGCGCGGCGCCCTGCACCAGCTTCGCCTTTGCGACGACGGCGCCGAAGGTGTCGCCCGTGCCCGCTTCGACCCAGCTCAAATAGATGGTGCCGCTGGTAGCGAAGTCGGGGGCGACGATGACGTCGCCGAAACCGCCCTGGCCGCCATAGGCGACCGCCGGCACGCCCGCGACGTCCTGCGTCGGGCCATTTTCCTGCCACAGCTTCAACTTGCCCGCCTTCTCCGTGACCAGTGCGGCGCGGGTGCCGGGGACGAAGGTCATCTATGTCTGCAACCCCAATAATCCAACCGGATA
>CBJKNR010000486.1:0-2615 GCA_966417555.1 uncultured Sphingopyxis sp. | reverse complement strand
ATCGATCAGCAGCGGAAGCTGAACGAACAACTCGAACAATTGAAGACCGACCTGCAGATCCTCATCGGCGACCTTGAACGGCTGAAATCGCAACTTCAATCGGGCGGCGAAATCGTCGACAACAGCAACGACGATATGTTCGACCTGGCCGGCGCCTGGAAGCGGTTTCGCGGGTTGCTTGCGCGCGCGCCCAAGGCTGCGCCCCTCGGGCACGCGAAAGCGCACGATGTCGAGATCGAGCCCCTCGATCCGCTCGCGGTCGATCAGCGCGAAACCGGCTTCGCCGGCGCGCGCGATCATCGCCGCATCGACGCCGCTTGCGACGAGGACGCCGCGCACCGCCGGCTCGCCGCGCTCGTCGAGTTCGATACGGTCGCGATGACCGCGCACAAGCGCAGTGATGCGGTCGAGCCGGACCTCCCGCAGGCGATCCCCGATCCCGGTAAGGCGCTCCGCATCGATTTCCGGCAGCGGCGGAAGAATGCGCCCCGCGTCGGGAAGCTGGACAGGCGGCAGCGCGACCTGCGCCGCGACGCGCGCGTCCGTCCCGCCCAGCAGGAGGCAAAACAGCACCAGGATGATCGTTCCATTTCGCATTCTTCTCTCACTCGGTGGATCTGGGGGCCGTTCCCGAAAAAATTTAGCGGGGCCCGGAATAAACGATACAAGCCCGACGTTTCTTCCTCGAACAACCGAAAAGGCGACAATGCGCTTCGAAGAGGAACTGGTCGAGCTGCTGCCGCGTCTGCGCCGTTTTGCGCGCGGACTGGCGCGACACGCCGCCGATGCCGACGATCTGTGCCAGGCGGCGATCGAGCGCGCATTGAAATCGCGCGATCAGTGGCAACAAGGAACAAGACTGGATAGCTGGATGTACCGGATCACCCGCAATCTCTGGATCGACGAGCGCCGGGCTGCGGGCCGGCGCGGCGTCCATGCGCCGATCGACGAAGCCGTCAACCAGATCGCCGGCGACGGCGCGGCCGAGGTCGAGGCCGGAGCGCTGCGCGGCGACGTCGACGGCGCAATGGCGCGGCTGCCCGACGAGCAGCGCGAGGTTGTGATGCTCGTCCTTGTCGAAGGCTATGCCTATCGCGAGGCGGCCGAAATACTGGAAGTGCCGATCGGCACCGTCACCTCGCGCCTCGCGCGGGGCCGCGAAACGCTGATGCATTTGCTCGGAGAAGCCGCATGAGTTTCGATCCCGCCACCGTCGCCGCCTTCGTCGACGGCGAGCTCGACGACCTGACCGCACGCCGGATCGAGCGCGAGGCGACAGGCGATCCCGCGCTCGCCGCCGAGATCGCGCGGCATCGTGCGCTGAAGGCGCAGCTGACCGCGCATTATGCGCCCGTTGCCGACGAGCCGGTACCCCAGCGGCTGCGCGCCCTGCTGGCGCCGGATGCGGCAGTCGATACCAGCCTCGCCGCGCGCCGCGAGGCCAGGCGCCCACGCTTCGCCCCGATCCATTGGGGCGCGATCGCGGCTTCGCTCGCATTGGGCCTGACGCTGGGCCTCCAGCCGTGGGCGCCCGCGGCCAATGTCGGCGACGCGAACGGCAGACTCGTCGCGTCGGGTCCGCTCGCCGAAGCGCTCGACACGCAGCTCGCATCAAACCAGGCGCCGGGCGCGATGGTGCGGATCGGCCTCAGCTTTCGCGACGGAGCGGGCCGTTTTTGCCGCAGCTTCGAAAGCGCGGCGCTGAACGGCATCGGCTGCCGCGACGACGGCCGCTGGCAGCTCGAACGCACGATGCGGGGACAGGCCGGTTCCGATTATCGCCAGGCATCGTCGGGCGAGCTCGCCGCGGCGGCGGCCGCGATGATGATGGGCGATCCACTCGACGCCAAAGCCGAGCAGCAGGCGCGCGACGCCGGCTGGGCGCGCCGCTGATTGCTTTCAGGCGGCGGCGAACAAGGCGGCAAGATCGCGGCGCTTCGCGAGCAGGTCGGCGAGGCTGTAGCTGTCGAGGACCTGCATGAACGCCGCGAGCGCCTCGGCGAGCGCGCCGGTCAGCCCGCATGCGGGGGCGATCACGCAGCTGCCGCAATCGACGAGGTCGAACCCCTCCTCGGTATGGCGCACCACCGCGCCGACATTGATCCCGGTTGCCGGCCTTGCCAGCCGGATCCCGCCGAAGCGTCCGCGCACGCTTTCGAGATAGCCCGCATTCACCAGATCGTTGACGACCTTCATCAGATGATTCTGCGAAATGCCATAGGCGCGCGAAATCTCCGAAATCGGACTCAGCCGCGCGTCCTCCTGCGCACCCACATAGAGGAGCACGCGCATCGCATAGTCGGTGTAGCGCGTCAGGCGCATCTGGGTCTCCCGTAACCGGTCGCCTCCGATAATATGTATTTTCATTGCATGTTTCAAATTTCGCACATACATGCACATCAGATACATGATTGGAGCGAGTCGTGGAACAGGACGACGCGATTGACGAAGCCGCGCTCGAGCGCCTGATTCCGACCTTTTACGCCCGCGTGCGCGCCGACGCCGAAATCGGCCCGCTGTTCGACGCCGCCGTGCACGACTGGCCGCGCCATCTCGAAAAGCTCGTCGCCTTCTGGTCCTCGGTGATGCTGACGAGCGGTCGCTACAAGGGCAGC
>CBJKNR010000485.1:0-2651 GCA_966417555.1 uncultured Sphingopyxis sp. | reverse complement strand
ACATATCGATGTCCGCGACGGAAAATCTGTCCACGGATAGCCGCTGGTTGGCGAGGTTTCGCTCACCGGCGTATTTTGCGTTGCGGGCCTCGAAGCTAAGGATTTGAGGCGCATGTTCGACAGTCTGAGCAATCGGCTTGGCGATGTTTTCGGGAAGCTCCGCGGCCGCGGCGCGCTGACCGAGGCCGACGTGCGCGCGGCGATGCGCGAAGTGCGAATCGCGCTGCTCGAGGCCGACGTCGCGCTGCCCGTCGTGCGCAGCTTCGTCGACCAGGTCACCGAACTTGCGATCGGCCAGAATGTCCTGCGCTCGGTCACCCCGGGACAGCAGGTCGTCAAGATCGTCAGCGACGCGTTGACCGAGATGCTCGGTTCCGAAACCGCCGAGCTCGACCTTGCCGTCACCCCGCCCGCCGTGATCATGATGGTCGGTCTGCAGGGTTCGGGCAAGACCACGACGACCGCGAAGATCGCCAAGCGGCTCAAGGAAAAAGAGCGCAAGAAGGTGCTGATGGCGTCGCTCGACGTCAATCGCCCCGCCGCGCAGGAACAGCTTGCCGTCCTCGGCACGCAGATCGACGTCGCGACCCTGCCGATCGTTGCCGGCCAGCAGCCGGTCGAGATCGCGCAGCGCGCGCTGCAGGCGGCGAAGCTCCAAGGCTATGACGTGCTGATGCTCGACACCGCGGGCCGCCTCCACGTCGACCAGCAGCTGATGGACGAGATGCAGGCGGTGTCGCGCACGGCGAACCCCGCCGAAACTTTGCTCGTCGTCGACAGCCTGACCGGGCAGGACGCGGTGCAGGTCGCGCAGCGCTTCACCGACCAAGTGCCGCTGACCGGCGTCGTGCTCACCCGCATGGACGGCGATGCACGCGGCGGTGCCGCGCTCTCGATGCGCGCGGTCACCGGCAAGCCGATCAAGTTCGCGGGCACGGGTGAGAAACTCGACGGGCTCGAGCTCTTCCAGCCCTCGCGCATCGCGGGCCGCATCCTCGGCATGGGCGACGTCGTCAGCCTCGTCGAACGCGCCGCCGAGACGATTCAGGCCGAAGAGGCCGAGGCGATGGCAGCGAAGATGGCGAAGGGCATCTTCGACCTCAACGACCTTCGCACCCAATTGAACCAGATGCGCCGCATGGGCGGCCTCGGCGCGCTCGCCGGCATGATCCCCGGGATCAAGAAGGCGCAGGCGGCGATGGCGCAGGGCGGCGCCGACGACAAGATGCTCGTCCATTTCGACGCGATCATGGGCTCGATGACGCCCAAGGAACGCGCGAAGCCCGAAATCATCAACGCGAAGCGCAAGATCCGCATCGCCAACGGGTCGGGCACCACGGTGCAGCAGGTCAACAAGGTGCTGAAGATGCACCAGGAAATGGCCAGCGCGATGAAGAAGATCCGCAAGATGGGCGGCCTCAAGGGTCTCGGCGCGCTGTTCGGGCGCGGCGGCGGCATTCCGGGCATGCCCGGGCTTGGCGGCGGCGGAATGGGCGGCAGCGGGCTGCCCCGTCTCGGCGGTGGCGGCATGCCCCCCGACCTCGCCAACCTTTTGAATAAAAAGAAGTGATTTAACCCGAATTCAAAGTTCAGACGTAGAAGGAATTACTTATGGCTACCTCCATTCGCCTCGCACGCGGCGGTTCGAAAAAGCGCCCTTATTACAAGATCGTCGTCGCCGACTCGCGCAGCCCGCGCGATGGCCGCTTCATCGAGCGCATCGGCAGCTACAACCCGCTGCTCGCCAAGGACAATCCGGAGCGCGTGAAGCTCGACGCCGAGCGTGCGAAGCACTGGGTCTCGGTTGGCGCGCAGCCGACCGACCGCGTCGCCCGCTTCCTCGACGCCGCGGGCGTCAAGGAACGCGCCGCGCGCAACAACCCGAACAAGGCTGTCCCGGGCGAAAAGGCCAAGGAACGCGCCGAAGAAAAGGCCCAGAAGCTGGCTGACGCCGAAGAGGCCGCAGCAGCCGCTGCCGCCGCTCCGGCCGAAGAAGCCCCCGCTGCTGAAGAAGCTGCTGCTCCCGAAGCCGCTGAATCGGACGCAACGGGTTCGGTGAAGAGCGAAGAAACCGCCGAAGCCGTCGCCGAAGCGGTGGCCGAGGAAGTCCCGGCCGATGCGACCGCCGACGACGCGACCGCGATCGCGGAAGAAGTCGCCGAAGGCGGCCCGGTTGCTGCCGAAGCCGAAGAAGCCCCGGCCGCCGAAGAAGCTCCGGCTGAGGAAGCCGGTGAAGAAAAGGCTGAAGGCTGATGAAATCCCCCCTCCCGCTTGCGGGAGGGGTCGGGGGAGGGCCTGTTTCCGAAGGCACGCCATCCGACATGCCCTCCCCTAGCCCCTCCCGCAAGCGGGAGGGGAACAAGGGCGACCGCCCCGTCACCCTCGCTGCCATCGCCGGCGCGCATGGGGTGCGGGGCGAGGTGCGTCTCAAACTGTTCGGCGAAGGCGCGGAGGCTCTCCGCGCCTTTTCCGTTTTCGACGCGGGGGAGCGCAAGCTGACCCTGAAGTCGGTGCGCCCCGCCAACCAGGGCGCGGTCGCGACCTTTGCCGAAGTCACCGATCGCAGCGCCGTCGAGGCTTTGCGCGGCGCCGTCCTCACCGTCCCGCACTCGGCGCTGCCGGCGCTGGGCGAGGGAGAATATGATCATCAC
>CBJKNR010000484.1:0-2671 GCA_966417555.1 uncultured Sphingopyxis sp. | reverse complement strand
GCTGCTGCATTTGCTGCATCTGCTGCTGCATCGCGCGAACCTCGGCCTCCGAACGGAAGTCGAGCAGCGTCACGTCGAAATGCAGCGTGCTGCCCGCGGGGATCGGACCGACGGCGCGGTCGCCATAACCAAGCTGCGCCGGAATCGTGATCTTGTACTCGCCGCCCTTCTTCATGCGCGTCAGCGCCTCCGAAAAGCCGGGAACGACCTGCGCGACTTGCATCGGCGCCTGCTCGTTGGCGTCGAAGACGGTACCGTCGTCGAGCTTGCCCTGATATTTCACGAGGACGACGTCGGCCTTGGTCGGGCTCGGCCCGGCGCCCTCCTTGACGACCTCGAACCCGATGCGCGGGGTCATGTGCCAGGCAAAGGCCGCCCCCGCCACGAGCAGCGCGGCGAGGCCGAACCACATCAGCCACAGGCCGCCTTTGCTCACCGGGCGCAGTGGAACCGTCGTTACGCTCATCTTGCAGTCCTTTCCTGCCCCGTTTCGCGGGGGCGAATGTCGCGCACGCCTATAGGCGGAGCGGCGCGCGGCGGTCCAGAGACAATTATGCGCAAGAGGCCAGCGGCCGCGAATGCCCGGCTTGGGGTGGGGAGCGGACGTTAGATCCTCCCCACTTGTGGGGAGGTGGCAGCCGCGTAGCGGCTGACGGAGGGGGCTCGCATCCTCACGTAACGTCGCTTCAGGCCGCCCGCCCCCTCCACCGCCTTCGGCGGTCCCCCTCCCCGCAAGCGGGGAGGATTTATGGCAGCTCCCGGTCGATTGCGGTCATTCGATCAAGATCGACACGAATAGCCTCTGACGACCGATAGCGGCAATTGTCAGCGCAGCACGCCCCTTGCCGCCTGCGCCCGCGCATAAAGATAGAGCGCAATCAGGATCACCCAGATAATCGCGGTGAAGATCATCGGAAAGCTGCCGAACAGGCGCATCAGATCGCCATAATGCACGCCGAACTGGTAGATACAGCTGATGGCCAGCCCGATCAGCGAGACCAGAAAGGCGGTCACTGCGTGGCGGCTGCGTGTCAGAAGAAGCAGCGAGCCGAGCACCGATCCCCAGACGCCGAGCGCCCAGCCGACATTCGCCCACATCGGGAAGCTGGCAAACCAGGCCTGCTGTTCGGGCGTGAAGGCCGCCAGATATTCGGCGTTGCCCGTCTTGGTCATTACATAGTCGAGCGCGCCGAAGGCGTTCCAGACCAGCGATACGCCCCCGACCACCCAGATGTGCCAAGGCGTTTTGACGGCTTCGGTCATATTCCCCTCCCCCTTCAGAAAGACCGGGCGAAATTACCAGATTTCTCTTGCGCCAGCAACATGGTGATATAGTCACGCAACACAGCGATATTGCGGTCGAAATAACCGATGTCGCGATAGGTGCGCGCCTGCATTACGGCGCCTTCCATCACCGTCAGCACGAACTCGCCGAGCGCCTTGCGATCGGTATCCGGCGGCAGGCGATCGGCGGCGGTCTCGAAGCAGTCCGCGATCGCCGCCGACCAATTGGTGAAATTCGCCGCCATCAGCTCGCGCACCACCGGGTCCGGCTCGTGGATCTCGAGCGCAAGGCTGCCGATCGGGCAGCCATAGGTGCAGTCGGTGACGATCAGGTGCGTACGATAGCCTGCCAGCAACGCGAATATCTTGTCGATCGGATCGTCAACACCGTCCCAATTGGGCGCGAGCAGCATTTCGCCGATCCCGTCGCGATAAAGTTCGAGCACGCCGACCAGCACGTCCTGCTTGCCCGGGAAGAAATGATAGAGGCTGCCCGAGTGGACCTGGCTGCGCGACAATATGTCGGAAACCGAGGTGGAGAGATAGCCCTTCTCCCAGAACAGCTCCATCGCGGTCATCAGGATACGCTGACGGGTGTCGGCGGCGTTCATGCCTATCCCGCCCGGTCATACGCGGCGCGGAGCCAACCCGCGACATCGTCGCTCGCCTCGGCGCTGTCCGCGATCCGCACGCGGTGCGACACCATCGCGTTCCAGCTCCCTGCGAGTTCGAGCCTCCCCGCCGGTTCCTCGCCCTTGAGCGCGATGCCGATGTCGAAACGGTCCTTGGTCGAAGGCTGGAGCAACGCGAACTGCTTCTTGCGGCGCAGGCTGACATAGCCCTTCTTCGGCGCCAGCTCGACGTCATCGCCGAAGCTCTGCACGAGCGCGATCAGCCGGTCGTAGAGCGGGCGCCAATGCGCCTTGGCCCCGTCAAACGCCGCTGCGACGAGCGCGTCGTCATCCTGCGACATGGATGAGGAGGCGTTCGCCGCATGGACGATCATATTGGCATAGCCATGGCCGAGCCCATGTTCGGATTTGAGGTGGTTCACCAGCGCCATGTGCCCGGCAATTCCGGTCGCGCGCGCGGTCGCAACCCATTCGTCGAGCCCCTTGCCGGTCTTGATCCGCAGATTTTCGCCCATCGTCTCGAATTCGTCGGACATGGCATCCTCCCTCTCCAAGATGAGTTGATTGAACATTCAACCAAGCGATTTGTCAAGAGGCTTGGCAAGGGCACCCGAACTTCCAATATGCGGGACATGTGCGTCGTCGCCCTTGCTCATCGCGTCCATCCCGACTGGCCCCTCATCCTTGTCGGCAACCGCGACGAGTTTCACGCGCGCGCCGCCGCGCCGCTTCACATATGGAACGACGGCAGCGGG
>CBJKNR010000483.1:0-2683 GCA_966417555.1 uncultured Sphingopyxis sp. | reverse complement strand
GCAGCCATATTGAGCGACGCCGAGGAAGATCGATTGAATGCACGCCTTGCCCGCTACGAAGCCCGCACGCAGCATCAGATGGTCATCGTGACCGTGCCCGATCTGCGTGGCGCGAGCGTCGAGGATTTCGCGACGTGCACGGGCAACCGCTGGAGCATCGGCCGCGAGGGGCAGGACGACGGTATTCTCGTCCTGATGGCACCCAACGAACGGCGGGTACGGGTCGCGACCGGCAGCGGTATCGAAAAATTGCTGCCGGACGAAAAAGCAAAAGCTGCGATCGATAGGATGACCCCTCTGTTCAAACGGGGCGACTATGCAGGCGGCTTGACGGCTGGTGTCGATGCGATCGCCGCACAAACGGGAGATTCCCAATGAAGGCGATTTTGCTCGGATGGGCGCTCGGCCTTGCGCTCGTCGCCTCCCCCGCCGCGGCTCAGACCTTCCCCAAGCTTGCGGGCAATCCGGTCGTCGATCAGGCCGACATCATCCCCGCGGCCGAGGAAGCCGCGCTCAACACACAGCTGCTCGAACTGCAGCAAAAGACCGGACACCAGCTCGTCGTCGCGACGGTCGGCGACCTCGAAGGCCATGACGTCGCCGATTACGGCTATCGCCTCGGCCGCGAATGGCAGATCGGCGACAAGGAGAAGGACGACGGCGTCGTCTTCCTGATCGCGCCGAACGAGCGGCGGATGAATATTTCGGTCGGCTACGGCCTCGAACCGATCTTGACCGACGCGCTCTCGGGCCGGATCATCCGCGACGTCGTGACGCCCAAGTTCAAGGCGGGCGACATGCCCGGCGGCATCCAGGACGGCGTTAACGCGATCGCGCAGCAGATCCAGCTGACACCCGAGGAAGCTGCGGCACGCGCCGCAGCCGCCGACAAGGCCGAGCGCGAGCGCGCCGACGACGGCAATTTCGGCGGCCTCTTCTTCATCGGCTTCATCTTCTTCATCTTCTTCGTCATCCCCTGGCTGTCGAGCCGCTCGCGGCGCGGCAGGAAAAGACGCAAGGACGGCCCTTGGGGCGTTCCGCCGATCATCATCTGGGGCGGCGACGACGATGACTGGGGCAATTGGGGCGGCGGTGGCGGCGGCTCCTCATGGGGCGGCTGGAGCGGCGGCGGTGGAGGCGGTGGCTTCGGCGGTTTCTCGGGCGGCGGCGGCAGTTTCGGGGGCGGCGGCGCCTCGGGCGGCTGGTAAGGGAGCGCGCGCATGAAAGTCAGCCACGTCAGCGAAGCCGACCATGACGTCGTGACGGCTGCGGTCGCCGCGGCCGAGGCGCATACCAGCGGCGAGATCGTCACCGTCGTCGCCGGCAAGTCGAACGATTATGACGATGTCGCGCTGGTCTGGGCGAGCATCGTCGCCTTCCTCGCCATGTCGATCATCGCGCTCTTCCCCGAATGTTATCGCGGCCTCTACGACCGGCTGACCGGTGGATGGGGCCATGAACTCACCGCCAATCAGTGGCTTGGGACGGTGATTGCGATCGGCGTCCTCAAATGGATCGGCATGTGGCTGATCCTGCTGTGGCGTCCACTGCGCATGGCGCTGACCCCGCGCAGCATCAAGGCGCAGCGCGTGCGCGCCCGCGCGATCGACCTGTTCAAGGTCGGAACCGAGGGCAAGACGACGGGACGCACCGGCGTGCTCCTCTATCTGAGCCTGAAGGAACATCGCGCCGACATCGTCGCCGACGAAGCGATCGCCGCGAAGGTCACCCCCGAGGTGTGGGGCGACGCGATGGCGGCGCTGATCGAACGCGTACGTGCGGGCAAGCCAGGCGAAGGCATGGCCGAGGCGGTGCGCCAGATGGGCCTCGTGCTCGCCGAGCATTTCCCGCGCGGCAGCGAAAATCCGAACGAATTGCCGGATCGCTTGATCGAATTGTAATCCCCTCCGTCATTGCGAGCGTAGCGAAGCAATCCAGGGCGGCCTTGCACAGCTCTGGATTGCTTCGCTACGCTCGCAATGACGATGGTAAATGTCACGCGATCAGAAGGATTATATATGACCCGCCCCTCTCCCGACACCCCCGTGGAAACGCAGTGGGAAGGCCGCTTCATCACGGTCAAGCAACAGGGAACATGGGAATATGTCGCGCGCGCGCGCGGCATCCACGCTGCGGTGATCCTCGCGATCGACGAGGCCGCCGACGGCCACCACGTCATCCTCGTCGAGCAATATCGCGTGCCGCTGAAAGTCCGGTGCCTCGAACTACCCGCGGGGCTGGTCGGCGACGATACCGCGGGCGAGGCGGCTGAGATCGCCGCAGAGCGCGAGCTTGAAGAAGAAACCGGCTATCATGCCGAAAACTGGCGCACCGTCGGCGAATTCTACAGCTCGCCCGGCATGGTCAGCGAAAGCTTCACCCTGCTGGTTGCGACGGGGCTGACCAAGGTCAGCGCAGGCGGCGGGGTCGATGGCGAGGATATCATCGTCCACCGCGTGCCGCTGGACCGTATCGCCGACTTCGTTGCCGCGAAGCGTGCCGAGGGCTGCGGGATCGATGTGCGCGTCACGATGCTGCTGGCGGGCGGATTGCTGGCGGGATAATCGCCTTCGACCGGTAGCTGCCGTTATTCTCCCCTCCCGCTTGCGGGAGGGGTCGGGGGAGGGTCTGTGAGGTTGCCGATAACCCTCCCCGCTGCGGCCAGGCAGCAAGCTGCCAAGCC
>CBJKNR010000482.1:0-2737 GCA_966417555.1 uncultured Sphingopyxis sp. | reverse complement strand
AGCGCGATAGTTACCTTCGGGTAACCCCCGCGCGCTAAACCGGGCGCGTGAAAAGCTTCCTGACCGACCCTGTCGCTGCCGAAGAGATTCCTGTGCGGACCCTTTTGGGGCTGGGGCCGCAAAATCAGGACATCGGCAACCTCCGCCAGCTCCAGCTCGCACCGCTTCGCGGTCGCGGCTCGCTGCGCCTGCTCATGGGTATCGGCATGGCGATCGTCGCCGCCTTCACCATGGTGCTCAGCGTGCCGCTGTCCGTCGCGGGCGGCTGGCTCGGCTGCGCGCTGCTCTTCAGCCTCTGGTCGCACAGCAAGCTCCAGGGCCTGCCGCTCGGCGACCCCAAATCGCCGGGGATCGCCGAATACCGGCTGTGCAGCCGCCACGCGCTCTATGCCGCGCTGCTCTGGGGTGCGCCATTCTGGCTCGAGGGTCTGGCGCCGACGCTCGATCATGTGCTGTCGATGTGGACGATCGCGGTACTGATGATGGTCACCCTCGCGATCGTCGCGCACAGTGTTCCGCTCGCCTGCATGTTGTTCATCGTGCCGGTGTCGCTGTCGGCTGCCGCGGCCCTCGCACGCGCCGGTGCGCTGCAGCTGGCCGGCGTGGCGCTGGTCGCGGGTTTCCTGCTCTGCGCCTTCTGCATCCGTTTCGCGCAAAGCCATATCCGCTTCCGCCGCGCCGAAGAGACGCTGCACGAAAAGACCGAGACGGTCAGCCTGCTGCTCCGCGAATTCGAGGAAACCTCCGCCGACTGGCTATGGCAGACCGACAACAGCCGCCGCCTGATCCATGTCTCGCCGCGCCTCGCCTATGCGCTCGGCGGCACTGCCGAAGGGCTCGAAGGCGTCCCGCTCCTGCAGGCGCTCTCGGGCGATGCATGGGAAACGGGGCTTTTCCCCAAGAGCCTGCACGACATGGCCGAGCGCATGAAGCGGCGCGAAAGCTTTTCGAACCTCATCGTGCCGGTGACGATCGGCGGCGCGCCGCGCTGGTGGGAGCTTTCCGCCTCGCCGCGTCTCGACGAAGCGGGCAAGTTTCTGGGCTTTCGCGGCGTCGGTTCGGACGTCACCGAAAAGCGCGCGACCGCCGAACAGATCGCCAAGATGGCGCGTTTCGACAATCTCACCGGCCTGCCCAACCGCCTCAACCTCAACGAGGATCTGGCGCGCGCGCTCGGTCATGCGGTCGATGCCAAGTCGCGCTGCGCGCTGTTGATGATCGACCTCGACCGCTTCAAGGCGGTCAACGATACGCTCGGGCACCCCGTCGGCGACAAACTGCTTGCGCAGGTCGCCGCGCGGCTCAAGGGCCTCATGGAACGCGGCATGACGTGCGGGCGGCTCGGCGGCGACGAATTCGCGGTCGTGCTCCACAACCTCGCCTCGGCCGATGTCGCCGAGGAGCTCGCGCAGAGGATCATCACGACGATCAGCCGCCCCTATGTGGTCGACAACCATCAATTGTTCGTCGGCGCCAGCGTCGGCTTCGCGATCGGCCCGACCGACGGCGCGACGGTCGAGACGCTGACGCGCAACGCCGACCTCGCGCTCTACAAGTCGAAGGACAAGGGCGGCAATGTCGTCGCCGCCTATGTCGCCTCACTCCACGCCCAGGCCGAGGAACGGCGCGTGATGGAGCAGGAGCTGCGCGGCGCGCTCGAACGCGGCGAATTCGAACTTTATTACCAGCCGGTCGTGACCGCCGCCGACGGCACGCTGAACGGCTTCGAGGCGCTGATTCGCTGGAACAACCAGAAGCTCGGCAATGTCTCGCCCGGGCGCTTCATCCCGCTCGCCGAGGACGCGCGCCTGATCTCGCCGATCGGCGAGTGGGTGCTGCGCACCGCGTGCCGCGAGGCGATGAAATGGCCGTCGAACCTCAAGGTCGCGATCAATGTGTCCGCCGACCAGCTCACCGACCCCAGCTTCGCCTCGGTGGTCGTCTCGGCGCTCGCGCAGAGCGGGCTTTCTCCCCAAAGGCTCGAGATCGAAGTCACCGAGAGCGTGTTCCTGCGCGACGGTGGCGGTGCCGCACAATTGCTCGACCAGCTGATCGGGCTCGGCATCCGCCTGTCGCTCGACGATTTCGGCACCGGCTATTCGTCGCTCGGCTATCTGCGCAAGACGCAATTTTCGACGATCAAGGTCGACCGCAGCTTCGTCGTCGGCGCCGCGAAGGGCAGCATCGAGTCGATCGCGATCATCCGCGCCGTCGTCGCGCTCGCCGACAGCCTCGGCATGCAGACGACCGCCGAGGGTGCCGAGACCGAACTCGAGGTCGAAACGCTCCGCGGTTTCGGCTGCAGCAACATCCAGGGCTATTACTACGGGCGGCCGATGCCAGCGAGCGACGTATTAACGCTGTTTCGCCGGCCCGACGATGTCGCAACCGTAGCGGCCTGAGGGCGCCCAGCCGAGCGCATCCCGCGACGAATTGAACAGCTTAACGAAAGGTTCCCCCGTCCACCGCATCATCGGCGCGACTCGTCGCTAGACGGGTGGTGGACGGCGCGCGACGTGGCAAAGACGCTCCAACGCTTGAAGACAAGCCTCGGGGGGTCGCTTTCCATGCTCTATCGTCGCTATCTGGCAGCCGCCGCTGCGTCTGTGATGACGATCACCGGCCTGCTCGCCAGCGCTCCCGCCGCGGCCCGCGACTATCTGCAGTGCGTCCCCTTTGCCCGCGCCGAATCCGGCGTCGAAATCCGCGGCAATGCGAAAACCTGGTGGGCGCAGGC
>CBJKNR010000481.1:0-2742 GCA_966417555.1 uncultured Sphingopyxis sp. | reverse complement strand
CCCGGCGCATAGCCGTGACTTACGCCGTCAAAGCTGCGCGCACCGGGTGCCGGCGGAATGTTCGGATCTGCAGATGCCAAGGTCCGGTCAATCGTTCGAGCTGCCCTTGAGCATGCGGGCGAGCACGAAGCCGATCACCGTGGCGGCTCCCACTGCAATCGCCGGGTTCTTCTTGACCATGTCGCGCGTCGAGGCGGCGAGTTCGTCGAGATCCTTCTTGTCGAGCGTCGTCGCGAGACCCGCAACGGTCGATGCCGCCGAGCGGGCATAGTCGCCATACTGCTTGCCGAACTTGCTGTCGACGGTGCCGGCGCTGTCCTCGAGCATCTTGGCGAGGTTGCCGACGGCTTTGGCGGCCTTATCCTTGCCCTTGGTCGCGGCTTTGCGCGCCTCGGTTGTGGCCTGGTTCGCGAGGGTCGTCGCCTCTTCCTTCAGCGAGGCGGCCTTCTTCGACGCTTCGGACTTGATGGTGTCGCGCGTCGCGGCGATCTGGTCGCGGATCGGATGCTCCCTGGCGGCCTTCACGGATGCGGGCTTGCGGGCGGGTGCCGCCTTGACGGCGGCGGCCTTCGCGGGGGCCTTGGGACGGGGGGCTGCGGCTTTCTTCGTCGCGGGAGTAGCGGCTTTGGCCATCATTTTGTCCTCTTCTGTCGTGTCGGGCGCCGCGCGAGCGGGAGGCCTCTCTTGGTCCTGTCAGAATATATAGCAAGGCGCGCCCAATGGTTCCATCCCCGCGCAAAATTCCTATGCAGCGGTTGCACTAACGTCACCCTGCCGATAACAGGCGGGCGCCTTTCTCCACCGGCCCGTTCGCGGCCGCCAGCAGGACGATTTTCATGACCGCCATCATCGACATTCACGGCCGCGAAATCCTTGACAGCCGCGGCAATCCCACGGTCGAAGTCGATGTGCTTCTCGAAGACGGCAGCTTCGGCCGCGCCGCGGTACCCTCGGGCGCCTCGACCGGCGCGCACGAGGCCGTTGAACTCCGCGACGGCGACAAGGCGCGCTACCTCGGCAAGGGCGTGACCAAGGCGGTTGCGGCAGTGAACGGCGATATCGCCGAAGCGCTCATCGGCCTCGATGCCGAGGACCAGCGCGAGATCGACCAGGCGATGATCGACCTCGACGGCACGCCCAACAAGGGCCGCCTCGGCGCCAATGCAATCCTCGGCGTCAGCCTTGCCGCCGCGAAGGCCGCGGCCGATGCGCGCGGCCTGCCGCTCTACCGCTATGTCGGCGGCGTCTCGGCGCGCACGCTTCCCGTTCCGATGATGAACATCATCAACGGCGGCGAGCATGCCGACAATCCGATCGACGTGCAGGAATTCATGATCATGCCCGTCGGCGCCGGCAGCATCGCCGAAGCCGTGCGCTGGGGCAGCGAGATTTTTCACACGCTGAAGAAGGGCCTGTCGGCGAAGGGCCTCGCGACCGCGGTCGGCGACGAGGGCGGCTTCGCTCCGAACCTCGCCTCGACGCGCGCCGCACTCGACTTCATCGCGGCCTCGGTCGATCAGGCGGGCTTCAAGCTCGGCAGCGACGTCGTGCTCGCGCTCGATTGCGCCGCGACCGAATTCTTCAAAAACGGCAAGTATGAGATCAGCGGCGAAGGCCTCTCGCTGACGCCCGAACAGATGGCCGAATATCTCGCCGCGCTCGTCAGGGATTACCCGATCAAGTCGATCGAGGACGGGATGAGCGAAGACGACTTTACGGGCTGGAAGGCGCTCACCGACCTCGTCGGCGACAAGTGCCAGCTCGTCGGCGACGATCTGTTCGTCACCAACCCGGCGCGGCTCGAGCAGGGGATCAAGGACGGCCTCGCCAATTCGCTGCTGGTCAAGGTCAACCAGATCGGCACGCTGTCGGAAACGCTCGACGCGGTCGATATGGCGCATCGCGCGCGCTACACCGCGGTGATGTCGCACCGTTCGGGCGAGACCGAGGATTCGACGATCGCCGACCTCGCGGTCGCGACCAACTGCGGCCAGATCAAGACCGGCAGCCTCGCGCGCTCGGACCGGCTCGCGAAATACAACCAGCTGATCCGGATCGAGGAGGAGCTGGGCGACATGGCGCGCTATCCGGGGGCAGCGATTTTCGGCTGAGCGAGAGGGCGGACGTCTTCGTTTTTCTCTCGCTGTCCTGTGATGTAGGTCATTGATTTGGTGGTACGACCCGATCAGGATGACGCCATGAAACGGATGAGAGCCACAACGACCCTTTGCCTGATCGCCGCTTTTGCGACGATTGCGAGCGCCCAGCAACGTCCCGGCGGCAATGGGCCGCTTCCTGGCGACCCGGGATATGGCGATCCCGGTTCCCAACCCTTGCCGCCGCCCGCGCCCTCGGGGCATTGGGTCACGACGTGGGGAGCTTTCGCCACGGACAATGCGCGCGGCATCCTCGGGACCGTCACCGGCTATGCTAGCGAAAGCGATGCGCGGCGCGCCGCGGTGGACGCGTGCACGGCAAAGGGCGGCACGGCCTGCCAAGTCGATCTGGCTTACTACAACCAATGCGCGGCGATGATCGTTGGAACGAAGAATTTGCGGGTCCACGGCGCCGCTACGGTCGAGGAGGCGGTCGCCAACGGCATGAAGGCGTGCAACGATAGTGACACGAATTGCCGCGTCTATTTTTCCGAATGCAGCCTGCCTCGCTTCGTTTCCTATTGAAGGGATAGCCGAGGTCGCTGACCTGGGCGACGAACTCGGCCAGGCGCTGGCGGGCGGCCTG
>CBJKNR010000480.1:0-2774 GCA_966417555.1 uncultured Sphingopyxis sp. | reverse complement strand
GCGCCGGCGGTGAGGCCCTCGTCCTCGGCGTGGATGATCGTCACGAGGCCGAGCGAGGCCGCGTAGGCGAGCACGCGGCGCATCACGCCGCTGTCGGCGATGCGGCCGCGGCCGGTCGCGATGGCACGCGCGCCGGCCTGCTTCATCAGGCCGATCTCGGCGATTTCCTTGCCCTCGAGGCCCTTCGTTGCGGCGGCGAGCGGGTGGACCCATAGGTCGGGTTTGCCACCCTTCGCGGCGCGTTCGACGAGGCCGGCGCCGTCGAGCGGGCCGCTGTCGGGCATCAGCGCGGCGCGCGTGATGCCGCCGAAGTGGAAGGCGGGCTTGTCGGTCGCGAAGACGCCGAGATCGATGATGCCGGGGGCGAGCCACTGGCCCTTCGCATCAACGGTTTCGGTGCACTCGGGAAGCTCGGTCGGGTCGAGCGCGGCGATGCGGCCATCGACCGCGAGCAGGCTGCCCGGGCGCGGCGCGTCGCCGTCGATCAGCTGCGCATTGACGATATGGAGCGGTTTCAGTTCCATCCCGCGACCCCCCGCTTGCGGCGCGTCAGGATATCGAGGCACGCCATGCGTACCGCGACCCCCATTTCGACCTGTTCGGTGATCGTCGAGCGCGCGGGGTCGTCGGCGATGCTGCTGTCGATCTCGACCCCGCGGTTCATCGGACCGGGGTGCATGACGATCGCATCGGGTTTCGCTTTCTCGAGGCGTTTGGGCGTCAGCCCGTAGAGGGCATGATATTCGCGCGCCGAGGGGAGATAGGCGCCGTCCATGCGCTCGTTCTGGAGGCGGAGCATCATCACGACGTCGGCGTCCCTTATGCCTTCGTCCATGTCGGTGAAGGTGGCGACGTGCATCCGTTCCATCGCGGGCGGGGTGAGCGTAGGCGGCGCGACCACGCGCACCTCGTTGCCGAGCAGGGTCAGCGCGAGGATGTTCGAGCGCGCGACGCGGCTGTGGAGGACGTCGCCGCAGATCGCAATCGTGAGCCCCTCGACGCGGCACTTGCGGCGGCGGATCGTCAGGGCGTCGAGCAAGGCCTGCGTCGGATGCTCGTGGCGGCCGTCGCCGGCGTTGAGCACGGGGCAGTCGACCTTGTCGGCGATGAGCTGAACCGCGCCCGATGAGGCATGGCGGATGACGATCGCGTCGGCGCGCATCGCGTTCAGCGTCATCGCGGTGTCGATCAGCGTCTCGCCCTTTTTCACGCTCGATTGTGCGGCGTGCATGTTGACGACGTCGGCGCCGAGACGCTTGCCCGCGATTTCGAACGAGAGGAGCGTGCGCGTCGAATTTTCGAAAAAGGCGTTGATGATCGTGAGGCCCGCGAGGCGGTCGTCATGCTTCGCCGCGCCACTGCGGTTGAGGTCGACCCACTCTTCGGCGGCGTCGAGAACGTAGGAAATCTCCCACGGAGTGAGCGGAGCGATGCCGAGCAGGTGGCGATGGCGAAACGCATCGCCACCGGGCGGATAGTCGCTGGCGGGCCGGATATTGGAGCTTGTCATTAAAGCCGAGCGTCTACGCAGGAGTTGCGAAAATCGCAAGCGATGATGATCAGATTCCGGCGAGCAGCCAGTCAAGGATTCCGAGCTTCCACACCGCGATCAACGCCACTTGCGTCCAGAAATACGTCATCATCGTTGTGGCGAAGGGCTGCTTGTGCGTTTTGTGCCGGACAAGGCGCGAAGCGGCCAAGGTTCCGATCGACCCGCCGATCATCGCCCAGCCGAGGAGTGCATTTTCGCTGATCCGGTCTCCACCGCGCCGCGCCCGATATTTGTCGAGCAACATCAGAGCGAAGGCGACGCTGTTGGCGGTAACCAGCCAGGAACCGAGGCCGGGCATCAGCCGCGCGTCATCGCGTCGATCGCGCCCTGCAGGATGAAGGCCGCCGCGGCGCTGTCGACGCGTGTCGCGCGTTTGGCGCGGCTGACGTCGGCGGCGATCATCGCACGCTCTACCGCGGCGGTCGACCAGCGTTCATCCCAGAGGAGGAGAGGGAGGGCGAGCGGCGCGAGGTTCCGCGCAAAGGCGCGGGTGCTCTGGGTGCGGGGGCTGTCGGTGCCGTCCATGTTGAGCGGCAGGCCGACCACGAGGCCGACGATGCTGTGCTGTGCGAAGAGGGCCCTCAGCGTTTCGAGATCGACCGAGAATTTCTTGCGGAGGATCGTCTTGTCGGGGGTCGCGAAGCTCCAGTTCACGTCGCAAAAGGCGACGCCGATCGTCTTCGTGCCGACATCGAGGCCCGCGAGGCGGCCGCCGTCCGGGAAATTGGCGGCGAATTCAGGGGCTGCGGTGGTGATCATGCTCCGGCCATTACCTCGCAAACCCCGTCATTGCGAGGAGCGAAGCGACGCGGCAATCCAGAGTTCGCGTAATCCGCTCCGGATTGTTTCGCTTCGCTCGCAATGACGAGGCTAGGATTTAGGCGCGGGCGCGGCCGGAGGCGTCGGCGCCGCCACCGGAGGCACCGGCGATGGCTTGCCCTCATAGGTCGCGAGTCGGCGGAGCGCGTCGGCGCGGACGTTCGCCCAGAAGAGGGTGATGTCATAGACGTGGTAATTGTTGCCGGGGAGGACATAGCCCGCGACGACGTAATTCTTTGCGACGTCGGCGTCGCCGATCATCAGGAAGCCGCGCGTGTTGTCGCATTTGGCGCCGATCCTGCCCGCGATCAGTGCGCCCGACTTGAAGCCTTCGGTGGGCTTGAGCGTGCCGATGTTCGCCTCGGGCGGCGCTTCGGTGTCGGGAATGCCGGTGAGCGGATTG
>CBJKNR010000479.1:0-2787 GCA_966417555.1 uncultured Sphingopyxis sp. | reverse complement strand
TCATTTCAGGGCGAGCACCCGGAGGCATACGAAACACTGCTGCTCGATGTGATGCAAGGCGATGCCACCCTCTTCATGCGAGCCGATCAGGTCGAGGAGGCGTGGGAAATCGTCATGCCGATCATCGACCTGATCTTCGCGCGCCGCGCCGCGCTTGGCGCCACGCTGCTGATCATCACCCATGACCCCGAACTCGCCGAGCATTGCGATCGGGTGGTTGTGATGCACGACGGCAAGATCGAAGAGCGGGCGGCCTAGGTGCTGCCGCTCGCCACGCTCTGGCGGATCGCGCGACGCGACCTTGCGACGCGAATCCGTGGGCTTCGCCTGCTTGCCGTCTGCCTCTTCCTCGGCGTCGCGACGCTTGCGGCGATCGGCAGCCTGACGCGCGGCATCACGTCCGAACTCGAAGTGCGCGGACAGACGATCCTCGGCGGCGATGTCGAATTCAGCCTGCCGCAGCGCGAAGCTACACCTGCGGAAATGGCGGGTTTTCGCCGCGTCGGCACACCTTCGGCCACCGTGCGGCTGCGCGCGATGGCGAACGATCCCGACGGCGAGGCCTTGCTGTCCGAACTGAAGGCGGTCGACGGCGCCTATCCGCTCTATGGCACGATGCGGCTGGAGAGTGGCGCGCGCCAGGGCCCGCCGCCGCCGGGCGCGATCTGGATCGGCAAGGACCTCGCCTCGCGGCTCGACCTGAAGGTGGGGGACGGCGTCAAATTCGGCGAAAAGACGTTCCGGATCGACGGCATCATCGCCGAGGAACCCGACCGGCTGGGCGAAGGCTTCACGCTGGGTCCGGTCGCGATCATCGGCCTCGCCGACCTGCCCGCGACGCAGCTGATCCAGCCGGGCAGCCTTTACGAAAGCAAATATCGCGTCCGTCTGCCGGGCAGCGCGAATGCGCAAGCGGTCGGCAAGGCGCTGACCGCCGAATTTCCCGAAGCGGGCTGGGACATCACCGACAGCAGCAACGGCGCGCCCGGCACGCGGCGCTTCATCGAGCGCATGGGGCAATTCCTGTCGCTTGTCGGCCTCGCCGCGCTGGTGATCGCGGGCATCGGCGTCGGCAACGGCGTCGCGAGCTATCTTGCGGGCAAGCGCCCCGGCCTTGCGACGCTGAAGGTACTCGGCGCCGACAGCGGAACGGTCGCGCGCATCTATGGACTGCAGATCCTCGCGGTCGCCGCGGTATCGATCGCGGCCGGCCTGATCGTCGGCGCGCTCGCGCCGGGCGTCATCGGCTGGATCGCCGGCGATGTGCTGCCGGTCAAACCCGGCATCGCCATCTATCCGCTGCCGCTGGGCGTGAGCGCGGCCTATGGCCTGCTGATCGCGATTGCATTCGCCCTGCCCCCGCTTGCGGCAACGCGGCATGTTCCCGCCGCCGGCCTCTACCGCGCGACGGTGACCGGCGCGGCGCGCATCGACCGGCGTACCGTAATCGCCGTCGCGGCGGCGCTTGCCGCGATCATCGCGCTCGCGGTCGGCACCGCGCGCGAGCCGCTGTTCGCGCTCGGCTTTGTCGGCGCCGCGATCGGGTTGCTGCTTATCCTCGTCGGGCTTGGCTGGCTGGTCCGCCGCACCGCAAGCCGCCTGCCGCGTCCCAAACGCCCGCTCTTCCGTCTCGCGCTCGCGAACCTGCACCGGCCCGGCGCCGCGACCGGCGCGCTCGTCGTCGCGCTCGGGCTCGGCCTCACCCTGTTCGTGACGCTCGCGGCGATCCAGACGAGCATCACCGCCGAAATCCGCTCGACCGTCCCGCAGCGCGCGCCGAGCTTCTTCGTGCTCGATGTGCCGCGCACCGAGACGTCGCGCTTTCGCACGATTGTAACTGACGCCGACCCGCAGGCCGGGATCAACATGATCCCCGCGCTGCGCGGCAGCGTCACCGAATTCGCCGGCCAGCGCGTCGACGAACTCGCCGAATTGCCCGAGGGCGCGTGGGTGCTGCGCGGCGACCGCGGGCTGACCTATAGTCCCATACTGCCCAATGGCAGCGAACTCGTCGACGGCCAGTGGTGGGCGGCCGATTACAAGGGGCCGCCGCTGGTCAGCGTCGAACAGGAGGTCGCGGCGTCGCTCGGGCTCAAGATCGGCGATACGCTGTCGGTCAATGTGCTGGGGGTCGAGGTGCAGGCGAAGGTCGCCTCCTTCCGCACCCTCAACTGGGACAATTTCGGGCTCAACTATGTGCTCGTCTTCTCGCCGGGCACCTTCGACGCGGCGCCGCATAATATGGTCGCGACGGTCGCGGTCGGCCCCGAAGCCGAGACCGAATTGTCGCGCAGCATCCCGCGCGCCTTCCCCTCGGCGTCGCTGATCGCGGTGCGCGATGTCGTGAGCCAGGTTACCACCCTGCTCACCCAGATGAGCCAGGCGATCGCGGCGGCAGCGAGCATCGCGATCCTTGCCGGGATCGCGGTGCTGATCGGTGCGATCGCGGCAAGCCGCGAACGGCGCGTCTATGACAGCGTCATCCTGAAGCTGCTCGGCGCGACGCGCGGCCAGATTTTGGGCGCGCAGGGCATGGAATATGCGGTGCTCGCGGGGATACTTGCGGTGCTCGCGCTGGGCCTCGGCCTTGCGGGCGCCTGGTATGTCGTGACGCAGCTCTTCGAATTCGACTTCGCACCCGACCCGCTGATCGTCGGACTGACCCTGCTCGGCGGCGCGGGCCTGTCGTTCCTGATCGGGATCGCGGGAAGCTGGCCGCTGCTGTCGGCCAAGCCGGCGCAGGCGCTGCGCAGCCTTTAGTTCAGGAGACGGACGACCGCCGACACC
>CBJKNR010000478.1:0-2790 GCA_966417555.1 uncultured Sphingopyxis sp. | reverse complement strand
AAAGTGCGGCGGCAATCCAGCGCGACATGGCGACCCCTTCCCGTTCGTTCGCGAACGAGGAGAGGGTGGCCGAAGACGATCAGAAATGAAAGTCGGGAAGCTCCGCCAGCGCGATGCCCAGCGCCTCGGCCCAGCCGTTGGCGACGCTTTCGAAATAGGGGTCGTTGCGCTCGAAGCGGCGCTCGCGGACGGTGGTGAAATCGTCGCGCTCATGGATCTTGAGGTCGATCGGCAGGTCGACCCCGGCGTTGGCGCGGATCGTCGAATCGAACGAGACGCAAAGCAGTTTCACCGAATCCTCGAACGACATCGCCGGATCGTATGAGCGCACAATGATCGGCCGGCCATATTTGGTCTCGCCGATCTGGAAGAAGGGATTGTCCTCGCCCGCCTCGATGAAATTGCCCTCGGGATAGATCAGGAACAGCCGCGGTTCGGACCCCTTGATCTGCCCGCCAACGATCAGCGAGGCGCGGAACAGCGATTCGGCCGCGGGTCCCTCGTCATTGTGGCGCATCACGATGCTGCGCAGCGTCTCGCCGACAATCGTCGCCACCGCGAACATCGAGGGCGCGGCAAGGATCGACGGGTGGCGTTCCTCGGGTGCCTTGGTGCGTTCGTCGAGGATGCTGACGACCGCCTGCGTCGTCGCAAGATTGCCCGCCGACATCAGGGTGATCACGCGCTCGCCCGGCACGGTCCAGCTGCGCATCTTGCGGACCTGCGAGATGTCGTCGACGCCCGCGTTGGTGCGGGTGTCCGACATGAACACCAGCCCCTTGTTCAAACGCATGCCAACGCAATAGGTCATCGAATCCCGTTTTCCCCGCCCGGAAAGTCCCGATCGTCCCGGCCCGCTTATTGCTGGACCTGCAATTGGACAACCAGATTTTCCTGCGCCGCGCCATAACGCATGCCGCGAACCGGGGCGGCGTCGCGATAATCGAGGCCGGTCGCGACGCGAATATAGCGCTGGTCGGGCGAGTGGCCATTGCTCACATCGAAGCCGATCCAGCCGATATGGTCGAAATACGCCTCGGCCCAGCCGTGGGTTGCATCCTGATGCGTGCGGTCGTTCATCATCAGATAGCCCGAGACATAGCGTGCCGGGTGGCCGAGGTGGCGCATCGCCGCGATGAAGATATGCGCATGGTCCTGGCACACGCCGCCCTCGCCCGCGAGCGCCTGCTCGACGGTCGTCTCGGCATCGGTCACGCCGATCCGGTAGGGCAGCCTGCCCAGGATCAGCGCCGACAGCGCATGGGCGCGCTCGATGTCGTTCGCGAATTCGCGGCCAAGCTCGGCGGTCAGCGAACGCACCCCGCGCCCCGCGCGCGTCAGCGGCGTCGGGCGAAGAAAGGTCCAGAGCGGCATCGCACCGCGGTGCGGCCCGATCACCCCGTCCCATGTGACGAGCTCGACCTCGCCGGTGCAGCGAATGACGAGTTCGCTCGTGCCGCTGTCGACCGATATCAGGTCGACGCCATTGCCATGATGGTCGGTATAATGAAGCTGCTGCAGGCCGCCCGCGACCGCGATCGTCCAGTCGTGGATCAGCTGCTGCCCCGGCCGCTCCTTGGGCGTCAGCCGGACCTGCTGCAGCGCGTAGCGGACCGGGCCGTCGTATTGATAATGGGTGATATGTTCGACACGCAGTTTCATCGTCAGTCCACAAAGCGGTAATCGCGCTCGATCTGCCGCGCGAGCGCGGCATTGGCGCGGAGGAAATCGGTGATGAATTCGTGCAGCCCGCCGTCGAAGATCGACCCGATCGGCCGCGACAGCCGGTCGCGGCAGATCGAGGCGCCCATGCGCACCGCCTCGGTCTCCTCGCCGTAGGTTTGCCGGAGCAGGCCGAGATTGTCGTTCATCTGGTCGCAGCAGAAGGCAAGGCTGCGCGGCATCTGCCTGTAGAGGATCAGGAATTCGGCGATCTTGAGCGCGCTGATCTCCGCTCCGTACAGCCAGTGATAGGCGCGGTGCGCCGACACCGAGCGCAGGATCGTTTCCCATTGCACATTGTCGATCGAGCTGCCGATATGCGCGACCGACGGCAGCAACAGATAATATTTGACGTCGAGGATGCGCGCCGTGTTGTCGGCGCGTTCGAGGAAAGTGCCGAGCCGCGCGAAATTATAGCCGTCGTTGCGCAGCATCGTACCCGAAAAGGCTCCGACTACCTGCGCGCTCTGCTGGCGGATCGCCGCGAGCACGTCGGGCAGGTCATCCTCGCGCACCTGCCGCTTGAGCAGCGCGCCGAGGGTCATCCAGCTCGTGTTCACCGCCTCCCACACCTCGCGCGTCAGATAGGTGCGCGCGGTCCGCGCATTGTCGCGTGCGCGCTTGACGACCGACAGGATACTCGACGGGTTGGCGGGATCGCGCAGCAAAAAATCGACGACGCGCTGCGACGTATAATCCTCGCCATGCGCCTGCCGGAACGCGAAATCCTGCCCCGCGGTGACGAGCACCGACCGCCATTCGGAGCGCGCGGTGCTCGACCGGGTGAGCGCGATGCGGAAACCCGCATCGATCAGCCGCGCATTATTCTCGCTCCGTTCGAGATAGCGCGCCATCCAGTAGAGGCTGCCTGCGGTTTTCCCGAGCATCAGTCTTCCAATACCCAGGTGTCTTTGGTGCCACCGCCCTGACTGCTGTTCACCACCAGCGACCCCTTGCGCATCGCGACGCGCGTCAGCCCGCCCGGCGTGATCCTGCTCCCCTGCGGCGACATCAGCACAAAGGGGCGAAGGTCGACGTCGGTGACCACTTCTTCACCGGCTTTCCGTC
>CBJKNR010000477.1:0-2798 GCA_966417555.1 uncultured Sphingopyxis sp. | reverse complement strand
GGCGGATCAGCCATATTGGCCGATGCGGACGATCGTGTCCTCGTCGACCAGATTGGCGAAACAGGTGACCAGGACCGAGCGGAGCAGCACCTCGTGCGACGCCTCGGCAAAGAGCGTGAGCGAGGCATGGAGCTTCCGAGCGTCTTCATCTCCAAAGACTTCGCGAGCATTGCTTCGGACGAGCTTGAACAGCGTCTCGACGCATTCGCGGTAGGGGTTGCCGATCGGCTGGAATTCGAGATAGGCGCGCGCTTCGTCGAGCGAGGCGAGGGCATAGGGCTCGACACCTGTATGCCGCGCAAGCCGCGGGAAGATGAAATCCATATAGGGCGTGCACATCGCGCCGCGGCGCAGGATGTCGATCGCATTGTCATAGGCTTCGGCTTGCGCCGCGACGAAGCGCTCGAAGTCATAGTTGTCGCTCATGGCCGGTCAGCCGGCCACGACGTCGGCAAATTCGGGATGCCGGCCGAAGAAGCTGACCATGAACTGGCAGCGCAGCACTGCCTTGCGACCCGCTTTGCGCATCAGCCGAAAGGCGCCGGCCGCAAGCTGCGTCGCGATGCCCATACCCCAGAATTCGGGCGAGACTTCGGTGTGGATGAGCACGAGCCGCCCCTCTTCGTCGATGCGATAATAGGCGGCCGCGATCGAGCCATCGGGCAGGTCGAGTTCGAAGCGGCGCTGGTCGACATTATCGAAAACTTCGGCATCCATGAGTGTTCACCTTGCTGCAAATCCATGCGAGCAGCTTATGCCGCTGGCTTAGCCGCGACAGACCCAAGGGATGCGAAATCGATGATACTATCCGGCGTGCAACAACGCCGGGCTCCACGCATCTGCCCAGTTATCGGCGGTGTCGACCAGCTCGCGTCTGGCGCGGCGCAGCGCATCGGCACGCTCGATTTCGCGGGCAAACTGCAGCGGCTGCGCGTCGACAAACTCCGGCGCTTCGACGCCGATGAAACCGAAGGCGGCACGGAGCGACGGGGTCAGCAGGTCCATGGCCGCGAAAGCTGTGCCGGGACGAAGATCGACCCCGCGCGTGGTCAAAAACAGCGTCCTGCGTCCGCCGAGCTGGCCGACATAACGGCCATCGTCGGTCGCCTTGTAGGTGATGCCGCCGCGGACGATCGCATCGACAAAGGCTTTGAACGCCGCGGGCATCGTCCAGTTGTGCATCGGCATGGCGAACAGCAGCGCATCGGCAGCGAGCAGGCGCCGGCAGAGCGCGTCGGATGGTGCCAGAGCTGCACGCATCGCATCGGTGCGCTCCTTCTCGGGGGTATAGGTGGCAGTGGTGAAGATCTCGGTGATCGGCGGCGCCGGCTCGGCGGCGAGGTCGAGATAGTCGACGCCGAGCACCGGCAGCCGGCGCCGCAGCTCATCGACGAAGAAACGCGAAAGCGAACGCGACGAAGAGGTCGCGCTTCGAGGACTGGCGTCGACATGCAGCAGCTTCATTGCTTTGTCCTTTCAGGCGGCTTCGGCGCGCGCCGGCGTGATCGCTGCAGGGTTGTCGATCAGCGTCGCGAGGGCGTTGCATGCCTTGTCGATGATAGGTTTGCGAAGATTGGTGACGCATAGGAGAAGGCCGGGCTGCGCCTCGGCGGGCCGGGCACTCCAGATCGATAGCGGTGCCGGCGCGATGCCGAGGCTTGGGGCTCGCCTTGCGAGGGCGAGGTCGTCGGTCCCCTTGGGAAGATGCGCGATCACCGCGAGTCCGGCAAAAGCTTCGACCGCTACATGCTTGCCGATCCGCGCGTGAAGCTCGTCGCGCCGTTCGCGATAGAGACTCTTCATATGACGGAGATGGCGCAGGAAATGCCCGTCGCCGATGAATTCGGTGAGCGCGAGCTGCGTCGAAACATTGGGGGCGGGATTGAGATAGCCCGCGACCTCGCCGAAACGCGCGGCGAGCGACATTGGCGCCACGACGAAGCCGAGACCGAGCGTCGGGCTGATCGTCTTGCTGAAGGTCCCTATGTGGATCACGCGGCCCAAGGGGTCGTCGGCCGCCATCGAAGGCGCGGCGCGGCCGCCGAGCTGAAGTTCGCTGAGATAATCGTCCTCGATGACCCACGCGTCCTCGCGCGCTGCCCAGGCGAGGAGTGCGGCGCGGCGTTCGGGCGAAAGGGTGACGCCGGTCGGCGCCTGCTGGCCGGGGGTGACGATCGCCAGCGCGGCGTCGGGCGCGGCGCGGACGCCGTGGTCGACGCGAATGCCCTTCGCGTCGACGGGAACCGGTATGGGCTTGAGTCCGGCGATTTCGAGCGCGTGCCGTGTGACGGGATAACAGGGGTCCTCGACCCACGCGGTGCGGCCGTGCACGCCGAGTGCAAGCAGAGCCAGCGCAAGGCCGTTCTTGTAGCCGCTGGTCAGGATGATCTGATCGGGATGGCAGCTGATGCCGCGCGTGATCGCGAGATTGGCGGCGATCTGCGCGCGCAGCTCGGGTTCGCCGCGCGGATCGGTCGGGCTGAGGGGCGCCGAGGCATTGGCCCGGCATGCGCGGGTGCGAAGGCGGGCCCAGATCTTGGCCGGAAAGGCATCGTGCGCCGGGACCCCCATCTGGAAGGGCAGAGGCTTCAGCGAGAAACCGCGTTCGAGATTCTGCAAGGGACGGGGAATGTCGATGACCGGTGCCACGGCCGGGCGCGGCGTCCGCCGCTCTGCGACGCGCGTACCTGCAGCGCCGGCCGAAAAGACCAGCAATTCGTCGGCCAGCGCTTCATAGGCGGCCTTGACCGTCCCCCGCGACACGCCGAGCTGAGCGGCAAGATCGAGCCATGATGGCA
>CBJKNR010000476.1:0-2801 GCA_966417555.1 uncultured Sphingopyxis sp. | reverse complement strand
GCCTTGTGACCCGCGACGCGGGGCAGCAGGCGTTTCTTCGCCCAGCGGCCATTGCCGTCCATGATGATGGCGACATGGCGTGCACCGTGATCGGGAACAGTCACAGGAAGAACCTAAAAACCCGTTCGCCCCGAGCTTGTCGAAGGGCCGTTCTTTCTTTCGGAAGAAAAGGACGGGGCTTCGACAGGCTCAGCCCGAACAGAAGGGAGGTAAGCGCGGACAAGCACTAGCCCAGGATTTCCTTTTCCTTCGCGGTCGCCGCGGCGTCGATTTCCGCGATCGTCGCGTCGGTCAGCTTCTGGACCTCGGTTTCCGCACGCTTGCGGTCGTCCTCGCTGATTTCCTTCTTGTTCTCGTCGGCCTTCAGATTGTCCATTCCGTCGCGGCGGACGTTGCGCACCGCGACGCGCGCCTTTTCGGCATATTGGCCGGCGAGCTTCGACAGTTCCTTGCGGCGTTCCTGCGTCATCTCGGGGATCGGCAGGCGCAGCATCTGGCCGTCGACGATCGGGTTGAGGCCGAGGCCCGCCGAGCGGATCGCCTTGTCGACCGGGCCGACGTTCGACTTGTCCCACACCTGCACCGACAGCATGCGCGGTTCGGGCGCGCTGACCGAGGCGACCTGGTTCAGCGGCATGTGGCTGCCATAGACCTCGACCGTCACGGGATCGAGCAGCGCGGTGTGCGCGCGGCCGGTGCGCAGACCCGCGAGGTCGTGCTTCAGCGATTCGACCGCGCCGTGCATGCGGCGTTCGAGGTCGGCCTTGTCATATTTCGCCATCTGTCTTTCCTCTCTTGATTGGGTCAGGCCGCGTCGCTGACGACGGTCGAAACGCCCTCGCCCGCCAGCACGCGCGCCAGATTGCCGGGCTCGCGGATGTTGAACACGACGATCGGGATATGATTGTCGCGGCAGAGCGCCACCGCGCTCGCATCCATCACCTTCAGATTGTCGGCGAGCACGCGGTCATAGCTCAGCATATCATAGCGGACCGCGTCCGGATCCTTCTTGGGGTCGGCGTTATAGACGCCGTCGACGCTCGTGCCCTTGAGCAGTGCGTCGCATTTCATTTCGGCGGCGCGGAGCGCGGCGCCGCTGTCGGTCGTAAAATAAGGCGCGCCGACGCCGGCGGCGAAGATCACCACACGACCCTTTTCCATATGGCGCTCGGCGCGGCGGCGGATCACCGGTTCGCACACCTTGTCCATCTCGATCGCCGACTGGACGCGCGTTTCGACGCCGAGCTGCTCGAGCGCATTCTGCATCGCGAGCGCGTTCATCACGGTCGCGAGCATGCCCATATAATCGGCCTGCGCACGGTCCATACCCTTCGCGGCGCCGGCCATGCCGCGGAAGATATTGCCGCCGCCGATGACGAGGCAGATTTCGAGCCCGCGGCCCTTGGCTTCCCTGACCTCGGCAGCCATGCTCGCGACGGTTTCGGGGTCGATGCCGAACGGGCTGGAACCCATCAGTGCCTCACCCGACAGTTTGAGCAGGATGCGTTTCATGCCGGGCAATGCCATGTGCGGGGGAACCTCATGTAATCGATGAATAAGCGAATGGCGCGCACCCTAGAGCGGGCACGCGCCATTGCCAAGCGGACTACCGCGGCGAATGCGGCAATCCGGTTCTTCTTTGATCAGACGCCGGCGGCGGCCGCGACTTCTGCCGCGAAGTCGCTTTCTTCCTTCTCGATGCCTTCACCGAGCTGGAAGCGGACAAAGCCCTTGAGCGTTACGCCCGCGCCGACTTCCTTGCCGGCGGCGGCGACGACTTCGGCGACCGGGGTCTTGCCGTCCATCACGAAGAGCTGCGACAACAGCGCATTTTCCTTGCGGAACTTCGCAATGCCGCCGTCGACCATCTTGGCGACGATGTCGGCGGGCTTGCCCGACTGGGCGGCCTTTTCCTCGGCGATCGCGCGTTCGCGCGCGACGAGATCGGCGTCGAGGTCGTCGCCGTTCAGCGCCAGCGGGTTCGCGGCGGCGACGTGCATCGCCAGCTGCTTGCCAAGCGGTTCGAGAACGTCGGCGCCAGCGGTCGATTCGAGCGCGACGAGCACGCCGATCTTGCCCATGCCCGGAGCGACGGCGTTGTGGACATAACCCGCCACGACGCCCGAGCCGACCGACAGGATCGCGGCGCGGCGCAGCGACTGGTTTTCACCGATCGTCGCGATGTTGCTGGTCAGCTTTTCGGCGACGGTGCCGCCGGCCGGATAGGCAGCCGCACCAAGCGCGTCGATGTCGGTGATATTGTTCGCGAGCGCGACCTGCGTGACGTCGCGGACGAACTCCTGGAACTGCTCGTTCTTGCCGACGAAGTCGGTTTCGCTGTTCACTTCGACCAGCGCTCCCTTGGTGCCGTCGGTGGCAACGCCGACCAGACCTTCGGCAGCGACGCGGCCAGCCTTCTTGGCGGCGGCGGCGAGGCCCTTGGTGCGCAGCCAGTCGATCGACGCTTCGATGTCGCCGTTATTTTCGGCGAGCGCCTTCTTGCAGTCCATCATGCCTGCGCCGGTGCGGTCGCGCAGTTCCTTGACGAGAGCGGCCGTAATCTCAGCCATGGGGTGTTCCTTTCCAAAAGACAGGCTCGCATCCGGCCTGCTGTCCGCCGCGCGCATGGCGGCGCGATAAGTCAAAGTGATGACCGGGGCGGCGCGGGCGTCGTGCCGCGCCGTCCCGTCACCCACAGAGCGGATCAGGCGTCGCTCTGACGTTCGGTTTCGGCAGCGGCTTCGGCCGGGACCTGCTCGTCTTCGGTGACGGTCTCTTCGACCAGCGCCGGTTCGACGACC
>CBJKNR010000475.1:0-2806 GCA_966417555.1 uncultured Sphingopyxis sp. | reverse complement strand
CCGTCGCGACCGTCGCGATCGAATCGATGGAATTTATCGCGCCGATCCTGCTGCGCGACATCATCTCGGTCTACGCGCATCTCGAACGCCGCGGCCGCACGTCGATGGGGATCCGAATCGAGGTGATTGCGACGCGCGACGGCGGCAGAACCGAGGAAAAGGTGACGGGCGGCCTCTTCACCTTCGTCGCGCTCGACGAGAATCACCGTCCGCGCGCGCTGCCGCCGGTCGCCTAGTCGCCTTTCATCTTCTGCCGAAAGGTCTGGACCAGGCTGTCGTTCGCGGGAACGCGCACGCGCCAGACCCAGCTCGACCCGCGCCGCTCCCACCCCTCGGGCCGGGGATCGAGCGCGAAGGGAATCAGCATCTCGACCTCGGCATCGAACGGCCGCGCGTTGGTCAGCGTGACCTGCCACAGCCGATAGTCGGGATCGGAGTCGGGCTGGACCGCGGCCTTATACCGGACCGCCGGGCTCGACCCGATGTCGTAATCGACGCGCTCGTCCTTCGCCTTGTCGCCGATCTTGGCCTCGCCCGCGAGCAGGCGGCGCTGGCCGAACGTCTCGAACACCGTCGCCATGCCCGCGGGGAGCGCGAGACCGAGGCCGTCCGATTCGCGGTTCTGCGCGCGGAGCCGCATCGTCAGCGGCTGCGGCCGGCCGTCGCCATAATTGTAGAGCGTCGCGGCATAGAGTTGTTCGACCGCGACCTTGTCCTTCGCGAGCAGCGCGACCTGCTTTTGCCCCTTTGCCGACACGTCGACACGGAACGGAATGCGATAGAATTTGAGGTCGCCCAGATCCTCGGCGGGCGGCGGGGGAGGTGGCGGCGGGGGCGGCGCCGGGGCCGCCACCATCATCGGCGGCATCGCGCGCCGGTCGCGGCGGCTCGCCGTCACGATCACTTCGGCGGCGGCGTCTTCGGCATATTCCTGCTCGAATTCGATGATCGGCGGCAACTCCCAGAGCGGGTGCGTGCTCGTGATGTCCCTCGGCCAGCACTTCAGCACCAGCGGTCCCGGCGTGCTGCGCGGCAGCGGCGGGCTGTACATCTTGTTGAGCCGTCCCGCGATGACGTTGAGCTGCGCGCCCGGAAAGCTCGTCACCCCGCCGTTCGCGACCGTGATCCAGCCGGTCAGCCCCAGCGTCTTTCCGTCGGCGCCGCGGTCGGCGACATAATTGGCGGCCCAGTCGAAACCCTCGGCGAGATAGAGGAGCTGCACCTTTACCGTCCGCGCGACCTTGCTTTCGACGAGGACAGACAGCGTCGGCTTCGCCGACAGATCTTTCGGAACCTGGCGGTAGAGCATGCGTTCGGGCAGCCCCGAACAGGCGAGCGCCTCGATGCCCGCGGCAGTCTGGAGAATCACGCCGCCGTTCGGGCCCGACTGGATCACGGCTTCCTGCTCGACCACCTTGCCGGTCGCGAGGCTGGTGCGCCGGACGGTAACGCTGCGCTTGAGATAGGCATCGACGAGTCCCGCGGGCGACAGCAGCCGCGCGTCGCGATTCTTTTCGATGACGCCGTCGGGCAGGCCGCTGACCACTGCGGTTTCGGGCAGCAGCCCTTCGGCCACCCCCTCGAATCGCACCACCGAGGTTCCGGCCGGCAACGCGACGGTGCGCGTTTCGGTGATGAAGGCAAAACCTTGCGGCCAGTTCGGGTCGATCGCGCCGCCGCCGCGATCGGGGGCTCGATAGACAGTCACCCCGGCATCGTCGATCTTCGCCGAGACGACGACCGGTGCCGGAGTTTGCGCGAGCGCAGGCGCCGGCACCGCCAGCACCGCCGCCCATATCAGCAGGGGCCACGCCCGCATCGCGCAGGACTCAGTAGCGCGAATCGAACGTGACGCTCAGGTCGACCTTGCCGTTGGCGGGCACGGGCACCTGCCATTCGATGCGGTCGGCCGAGACACGCTCGCCTTTCAGGCTCTCGTCGCTGATCCGGACATCGCCATAGAGCCCGTCCTGCGCGAGCTGCACCGTGACCGGCGAAGGCCGCGCATTGCTGACCGTATATTTCATCCTGGTCACCCAGCGCGAATCGCCCTTGCGCGTGCGCGACACGACGGTCGGCTGGACCTTGACGTCGAAGGCATCGCCGGTGCGCAGCGACATCGCCGATCCCATCGGCGTATGGTCGATGCGATTCTCGCCGATGAACTGCGGGTCGCCGCGCGCATCGCGCATATAGACGCGAATCGTGCCCGCGGGCAGCTGGTCGCCGAGCCCGCCCGCCCGTGAGGTCGAAAAGCGGAGCACGCTCGCGGTGCTCACCGGCTCATTGTTGCTGCCGAGCCAGCGATTGACATATTCATAGGTTGATTTCGCGGGCGCGCCCTTCACGTCGAGGAAGCTCACCTGCTTCTGCTGCGCGTTGGCGATCGTCGTCCGGTCGCCAAGCGGATAGAGATAATAGTCGCCGAGCCGCTCGCGATCGTTCGATTCGGTCCCCGCCGAATCCATCGCGCCGCTCATCCGGCCGAACCCGCCGCCCCCGCCAGGATTGCCCGCGACGAGCAGCGTTCGCGCGTTATTGAAAGTCGTGCCGGTGCTGTTGGTCAGCGTGACCCAGCCCTGGATATCCATCGCCTCCTTCGCGGCGTCGAACAGCGCGACATAATCGGCCGTCCAGCCGAGGTTCGGGGTCAGATAGGAAAGCCGCGCCGGGACGGTGCCCGCGCTCGCGGCGTCGACCGTCACCGACAGCGTCGGCCGCGCGCGGAGGTTCGGCGGCAGCCCGAGCGGCCTGAGGGCGGGGCCGAGCGGCGTGGGGAGGTCGCGCCGAAGCACCGACCCCGCCC
>CBJKNR010000474.1:0-2820 GCA_966417555.1 uncultured Sphingopyxis sp. | reverse complement strand
GTTGATGCCGCTGCGGCGCGGCGCCAGCCTCTCCCGTTCCTCCTTCTCTATGCGCTCGCTTGGGCGGGCGGGGCGATCGCCTATGTTCCCTTCCTGACGATCTGGCTGCCCGGCCGGATGAGCGAGCTGGCCGGCGCGGCCGATGTGCAGACCCTCGGCTATACGACTTTCTTCGGAGCGATCGCCGCGAGCGCCGGCGGCATCCTCTTCGGCTGGCTCAGCGACCGGACGCGCAATCGGCGCGGCTGGGTGCTCGCCGGACTGGGGCTGAGCCTGTTGCTGCTCCTCCTCGTTCCGCTCGCGCGTGACGTGTGGACGCTCGTCGGGGTCATCATTGCGTGGCAGCTCGCGCTCAACATGATGCTCGGGCCGCTCGCGGCCTGGGCGGGCGATTTGGTGCCCGACGAACAAAAGGGGCTGCTGGGCGGGCTGCTCGCCTTCTCGCCCGCGCTCGGCGCCTGGTCGGGGGCGCTCGTCACCTGGCCCGGGCTGGTGTCGGGCGAAGGCCGGCTGGTCGTTATCGCGCTGCTCGTCGCGGGCGCGGTGCTGCCGGTGCTTTTGTTCGGCCGGCCGCGGCCGTTTCCCGAACTCACTGCGCCGCCCGCGCCAACCGACGATGCTCGCCCGCAGCGTCCGACCGGCCCCGCGATACGGATGTGGCTGGCGCGCCTGCTTGTCCAGATCGCCGAGGCGGCGCTCTTCGCCTATCTCTATTTCTGGTTCCGCTCGATCGATCCCGATATGCCCGACAATGAAAAGGCGCGCATTTTCGGGATCGCGCTGTCGCTCGCGATCCCGATTGCATTGGTCAGCGGCCGCTGGGCCGACCGCAATGACCGGCCCTTTTTGCCGCTCGTCGTCAGCGCGGCGGTGTCGGCGGCGGGGATGATCGGCATGGCTTTCGCGAGCGAGCCCGACATGGCGAAGGCAAGCTATCTCGTCTTCGGCACCGCGACCACGGTATTCCTTTCGCTCCATGCCAGCCAGACGCTGCGTATCCTGCCGCGCACGGATCGCCGTGGCCGCGACCTCGGCATCTTCAATCTGACCAATACCGTGCCGTCGCTGATCATGCCGTGGCTGACCATTTCGCTCGTCCCCGGTTTCGGATTCGACGCGCTTTTCCTGTTGCTTGCAGGGTTGACGGCGATCGCGGTGCTCCTGCTCGCGACAATGCCGCGCCCGCGCTGATCCGCCCCGAACAGAGTGCTTGATTTCGTCCGGTCGCTATGTAACATCAAATTTGATAACGTTCACATAAATCGGGATGGGAGAGACAATGCGCCGACAGGCAATGGGTATCGCGACCGCGCTGCTTTTGGCGGGAACCGCAATGGCAGCCCCGCAGGACGCGGCAGTGCACCCCGATTTGTGGCCTGCGGCAAAAAGCCCGGCCGCCATCTCCGACCCGAAGACCGAGGCGCGGATCGATGCGCTGATCAGGAAGATGACGATCGAGCAGAAGGTCGGCCAGCTCGTCCAGGCCGACATCAGCACGATCACGCCGAAGGACCTCGAAACCTGGCCGCTGGGATCGATCCTTGCGGGCGGCAACAGCGGTCCCAACGGCAATGAACGCTCGAGCGCTGCCGACTGGGCGAAGCTCGTCGGCGAATTTCGCGCCATCTCGATAAAGCCGCAGCCGAACGGCGTCGCGATCCCGATCATCTTCGGCGTCGACGCGGTGCACGGGCACAATAATATCCCCGGCGCGACGCTGTTTCCGCACAATATAGGCCTCGGCGCCGCGCGCGATCCCGAGCTGATCCAGCGCATCGGTGCCATCACCGCCGCTGAAATTGCGGGGAGCGGAATCGAATGGACCTTCGCCCCGACGCTCGCAGTGCCGCAGGATCTGCGATGGGGACGGAGCTACGAAGGCTATGCGGCCGATCCGAAACTCGTCGCCGACTATGCGAAGGCGATGGTGCTGGGGCTGCAGGGGCCGCTTGTCGCGGGCAAAACCGTCGGGCCAAGCCACGTCGCCGCGACCGCCAAGCACTTCCTCGCCGATGGCGGAACGTTCGAGGGCAAGGACCAGGGCGATGCCAAAATCGACGAAAGGGAGCTGATCGCGAAGCATGCCATGGGCTATCCCGCCGCGATCGACGCGGGCGCGCTCACTGTGATGGCGAGCTTCTCGAGCTGGAACGGCGTCAAGCATCACGGCAACAAGGGGCTGCTCACCGACGCGCTCAAGACGAAGATGGGCTTCGAGGGCTTCGTCGTCGGCGACTGGAACGGCCACGGGCAGGTCGCAGGCTGCAGCGTCACAGACTGCGCGCAGTCGATCAACGCCGGGCTCGATATGTTCATGGCACCCGACAGCTGGAAGGGCCTTTACGAAACGACGCTGAAGCAGGCGAGGGACGGCACGATCCCCGCGGCGCGCCTTGACGATGCGGTACGCCGCATCCTGCGCGTGAAATACAAGCTCGGACTGTTTCCCGAAGGGCATGTCGACCGCAGCGTCGTGAAGGCGGTCGGCACGCCCGATCATCTGGCGGTGGCGCGCGAGGCGGTCGCCAAGTCGCTCGTTCTGCTCAAGAACAACGGCAATGTCCTGCCGGTCAAGCCCGGTGCGCGCGTGCTCGTCACGGGCCCTGCGGCGGACAATATGGCAATCCAGTCCGGCGGCTGGACGATCAGCTGGCAAGGCACCGATGTTACGCACGCTGACTTCCCCAATGGCCAGACGATCTGGGAGGCGCTCGACAAGTCGGTGCGCGACGCGGGCGGCGTTGCGACGCTGTCCGACGGCGGCGTCTACAAGGAAAAGCCCGACGTCGCGATCGTCGTGTTCGGCGAGGCGCCCTATGC
>CBJKNR010000473.1:0-2824 GCA_966417555.1 uncultured Sphingopyxis sp. | reverse complement strand
GCGACCGGCGCGATAGACCGTCGGTGCGACCCCGAAGCGATCGCGGATCGCGTCGCGCAGGGCAGTCATTTTTGCGCGCTGCAGATCGGGCGGCAGGTTGCCGGTGTAGCTGTTGTGCGCGCTCACATCCTCGTCGTGCGGCGGCGTCACCCACGGATGGAGCTGCGCGCCGATTTCGCAGTGTCCGGCCTTTTGCGCCCCACCCAGGATTTCGACGGCGCCGTCGTCGGCAACGATTGGCCAGTCAACGAGATAGATCGGCCGCACCTGTGCACGCTCGAAATAGGCCTGGCATTCGGCGAGCGCCGGAACCGAAGCGAGGCGATAATTGGTACGCGAAAATGGCGCGTTCCAATCGAAATCCTCTTCGGTATCGATCGTGACCCAGAAGCGGGGCCGTTCGCCCGCTTCCAGTCCCACCCGGTCCGATGCGGCCGGATGTGCGAAGAAATTGCCCGCAGGCTGCACCGCGCTTCCCTTTGCCCCGGCCCGAAAGGCCTATTCGCCGTGCTGGGCCTCCAGCTCGACTTCGGCTTTCGAGTTGGCCGAGGGCAGATGCAAGGTCAAGGCGTTATGCCCAATATCGAGCCTTCCGCCGCTCGCACGCGCAAGGCTGTCGACGAGACGGAGCGAAAAGCCGAGGCTGAGCACCGCGGCACCGGGCGCCTCGCCTTCGGGGCTGAACCCCGGATCGAGCAGCTCTGCCGCCGTCGCGAAACGGATCGCGGCGGGGCGGACGATGCGCAGGTGCAGCATGTCGTCGTGCCGCGATTCGATCACCAGCTGGCCGACCAGCATTGCACCCGGTTCGGATATATCGATCAGCGCGGTCAACAGGCGCCCGACCATTCGCCGTACATCGGCATCGCCGGCAAGGCCGAGAAACGGCCCGCCGACCCGCGAGATGCTGAGATCGACGCGCTGGTCGGCGAGGAGCGGCGCGAGTTCGCTTTCGACCTGCGTCACGACAAGACCTATATCGACGATTTCGTCGGCCGGCTGCGCCGCTTTCGCCGAACCGCTGCGCGCCGCGGTTTCCAGATCGTCGATGATCGACTGCACCGACGCGGCGTCGGCGACGATCGTTTCCGCCATTTCCCGATAGCCGTGGCTGACCGGCCCGAACATCTGCCCCGAAATAATCTGCGCAAACCCAGAAATGGCGTTCAGCGGGCTGCGAAGTTCGTGGATCAGCTGGCGGATCGAATCGCCCGAATCTTCGGGCGTCGTTTGGCCATAGGGCATCTCGCTCTGATGCGGCCGGCGCGCGCTGGCACGATAGCCGCGAAACTGTCCGCTCGCCGGATCGAACCAGGGAAGCGCGGAAAAGCGCCACTCGCCGGCCTCGGCGGGCGTGCCCTCGAGCAGCATGCGTGCGTTGATGATTTCGGCGCGCTGGCGAAAGGCGCCCGCTGCGATGCCGTCGGTGCCGGGTTCGCCGCCGAACGCCGCCTCGGCGATCGACAGGCCGATCACCGCGCCCCGGTTGACGCCGTCGACCCAGTGGATGACGCCATCGGGACCGGTTTCAAACAGGAAGGCGGCACGCGGCACACGCGGACGGGCCGGCTCGGCGCGGGAAGCCTGATATTTGTCGATCCGGCGAACCAGCTCGCTGATCTGGCTCGGGCCGGACTCGGCAACGGGTTCGGCCGCCACAGCCGCGGCTATGACGGGCTCTTCCGCCACGTCGACCTCGGGCCCCGGCAATGCCACCGACGCGCTGCCGAGGCTCGCGAGCGCCCGGCTGACGCCGTGCGGCAGGTCCGGACGACCAGCCAGCACCGACCGCGCCATCGCGCTGGTCGCCGGCAGCAAGGCGAGCCAGTCGGCCTCTGACAACCGCGCCTCGCGCAGCATGATCGCGGAAACCGCAGGAACATCATTGGCATAGAAGGCAACGAGCGGCGCAAAACGGCCATGACGCGCGATAGCGCGCGCGCAATCGCGGCGCACGGATTCGGGAACGCGCGGCCGCAATACGGCGAGCGCATGCAGGCTACGGCGAATATCGTCACTGCCCAGTTGATTGCCGCGCTGCGCCAGAATATCCGAGAGTTGCCGCCACGCCGTGATACTCGCGCGGCGATCCGCTGGCGCCTGGCGCAAGATCGTCGCTATCATCGAGTCGGCAGTCACGCGAAATCAGCCCCACACCATCGATCGTTGGTTAGCATATGTTTACCGGCTAGCGTGAATCATCCGGTCATGAAAGTGCCTTAACCGTCCGCGTCGCATTGTGGGACAATTGCAATCGCCTGAAATAATATTATGGTCATCACAGTTTTGGAAAGCGGATGTTTCAATGATGGCTAGTCAGAAATTCGATCAGATTGATTTGCAGATATTGGGCGAGCTGCAGAAAAACGGGCGGATGACGAATGTCGAACTGGCGCAAATGGTGGGATTGACCGCTCCGCCATGCCTCCGCCGTGTCCGGGCGCTGGAGGAATCGGGGGTGATCCGTTCCTATCATGCCGATCTCGATGCGGCGAAACTCGGCTATGGCATCACCGTCTTTGCGATGGTCAGCCTGCGCAGCCAGGCCGAGTCCGACCTGAAGGCCTTCGAGGACTATGTCGGCGGCCTGCCCGAAGTGCGCGAATGCTATATGCTGAACGGCGAGATCGACTTTCTCCTGAAAGTCGTCGCGCGCGACCTGCAGAGTTTCCAGTCGTTCCTGACCGCGCATCTGACGTCGGCGCCCAATGTCACCAGCGTGAAGACGTCGCTGACGATTCGTACCGCAAAGCAGCTGGCAGGGATCCCGGTAGAGCCCTGATCGTTTCTGCAGCAAAAAGGGCGCCGCTTCTTTCCGAAGCGG
>CBJKNR010000472.1:0-2843 GCA_966417555.1 uncultured Sphingopyxis sp. | reverse complement strand
TCGCGCTGCTCGTCGACGGCCTCGCCGCCGAGCGCGAGCAGGGGATCACGATCGACGTCGCGTATCGCTTCTTCACGACCGAAAAGCGCAAGTTCATCGTCGCCGACACTCCGGGGCACGAACAATATACGCGCAACATGGTCACCGGTGCCTCGACCGCCGACCTCGCGGTCATCCTGATCGACGCACGCAAGGGCGTGCTCACCCAGACGCGCCGCCACAGCTTTCTCGCGCACCTGATCGGCATCAGGCATATCGTGCTCGCGGTGAACAAGATGGACCTTGTCGGGTACGACAAGGCGGTGTTTGACCGCATCACGCTGGCGTACCGCGCCTTCGCGAGCGAGATCGGCATTACCCATTTCACCGCGATCCCGATCTCGGGCTTCAAGGGCGACAATATCACCGCGCTCTCGGACAACACGCCCTGGTTCAGGGGGCCGGCGCTGATCGAGCATCTCGAAAATGTCGAGATCGGCAGCGCCGCCGACGAAGCCAAGCCGTTCCGCATGCCGGTGCAATGGGTCAACCGCCCGAACCTCGACTTCCGCGGTTTCTCGGGCCAGCTCGCGAGCGGCAAGATCAGGCCCGGCGATGCCGTTCGTATCCTGCCGAGCGGCAAGACCACGACGGTGGGCCGGATCGTGACGCTTGATGGCGACCTCGATGAGGCTGTCGCGGGACAGTCGATCACGCTGACGCTTGCCGACGAGGTCGATTGCTCGCGCGGCGACGTGATCGCGGCAGCGGACAATCCGCCCGAAGCCGCCGACCAGTTCGAAGCGACGCTCGTCTGGATGGCCGACGACGCGATGATCCCGGGGCGCGCCTATTGGCTCAAGCTCGCGACGCAGAGCGTCTCGGCGACAGTGCAGGCGCCGAAGTATGAGATCAACGTCAACACGCTCGACCATCTCGCGGCGAAGACGCTCGACCTCAACGGCATCGGCGTCGTCGAGCTGTCGACCGACAAGCCGATCGTGTTCGAAGCCTATGCCGATAACCACAGCCTCGGCGGCTTCATCCTGATCGACAAGCTCACCAACGCCACCGTCGCCGCGGGCATGCTGCACTTCAGCCTGCGCCGCGCGCAGAACGTCCATTGGCAGGCGACCGACATCGACCGCGACATGCGCGCGAACCTCAAGAACCAGCGCCCGGCGCTGCTCTGGTTCACCGGCTTGTCGGGGTCGGGCAAGTCGACGATCGCGAACCTTGTCGAAAAGAAGCTGCACCGGATGAACCGGCACAGTTTCCTTTTGGACGGTGATAATGTCCGCCACGGGCTCAACCGCGACCTCGGCTTCACCGAGGCGGACCGGATCGAGAATATCCGCCGCGTCGGCGAGGTCGCAAAGCTGATGGCCGATGCAGGGCTGATCGTGATCACCGCTTTCATCTCGCCCTTCAAGGCCGAACGCGACATGGTGCGCTCGATGCTTCCCGAGGGCGAGTTCGTCGAAATCTTCATCGACACGCCGCTCGCCGAGGCCGAGAAACGCGACGTGAAAGGCCTCTACAAAAAGGCGCGCGCGGGGCAGCTCAAGAATTTCACCGGGATCGACAGCCCTTATGAGGCGCCGGAGGCGCCCGAAATTCGTATCGACACGACCGTGATGACGCCCGATGAAGCAGCGGATATGATCATCGATCGCTTGCTGGGGTAAGTCATGACGGCGGGGGAAACGGACGAACAACTGGCCGAACGGCTCGCTACGGCGGCGGGGGCGATCCTGCTCGATCTTCAGGCTTCGGGCGAGTTCGCAGGCACGGCCCTTGGTCGGGCCGGCGACGCGCGGGCCAATGCGATGCTGATGGATGAATTGCGCGCAGCCCGACCTGGTGACGCGATCCTTTCGGAAGAAGAGAAGGACAATGTTGTACGGTGCGGCAGCCACCGGGCATGGATCATTGATCCGCTCGACGGCACGCGCGAATATGGCGAGGGCAGGGGCGACTGGGCGGTGCATGTCGCGCTCGCGGTCGACGGTGTGCCGACGGTCGGCGCAGTGGCGTTGCCCGGATTGGGCCTGACCATGACCTCAGGAACGCAAAAACCGCTCGAACCCGCGAACGTCCCGCCGAAGATGCTCGTGAGCCGGACCCGGCCCGCCGCCGAGGCGGTTTACGTCGCCGGGAAAATCGGGGCTGAACTGCTTGCCATGGGTTCGGCGGGAGCAAAAGCGATGGCGGTCGTGCGCGGCGAGGCGGACATCTATCTCCATACCGGCGGGCAATATGAGTGGGACAATTGCGCCCCGGCGGCGGTCGCCGCTGCTGCAGGACTGCACGTCAGCCGGGCCGACGGATCGCCGCTCGTCTACAATTGCGCCGATCCCTATCTCCCGGACCTGCTGATCTGCCGCAAGGAGCTCGCCGAAGAGGTGCTGCGGCTCGCCGCGGAATATTCGCCGGGCTGACCCGCCGGGCATTGCCAGCGCAGCGCTCGCGCCCTAATTCGGTTTCATCAAAAAACCGAACAACGGGAGACGCGCAATGACCGACCTGCCCACCACCAACACTGTCATGGTGACGCTCGTGAAGCCCGAAGGGCAGCTCGAGGTCTATTTCGAGCGCCGTCCGATGCCCGGGCCCAAGCCGCACGAGGTGCTGGTGAAGGTGCTGGCGACGCCGATCAATCCGTCGGACCTCGGCCTGCTGTTCGGTGGCGCCGACATGGCGACCGCGCGCGCCGGGACACGCGACGGCCTGCCAATGATCACTGCCGATGTTCCGCCCGCCGGCATGCGCGCGATGGGCGGGCGGATCGGCGACGCGCTCGCAATCGGCAACGAAGGCTGCGGCGTTGTCATTGCAGCGGGGGACTCGCCCGAGGCGCAGGC
>CBJKNR010000471.1:0-2847 GCA_966417555.1 uncultured Sphingopyxis sp. | reverse complement strand
TCAGAGTTCGATCAGGTATGCCAAGCACGACCTTCCTTTCCGTTCATGTTTTGAAACGACAACGCCGGCCCGCTCAGGAAGCGGACCGGCGCCGACGTTTTCACAATTAAAGGCCTCAGACGACCGCGCCGTCGTCCTTGCGTTCGACGCGCTCGCCGCCCTCGATTCCGGCAACCGTGCGCGGCACGAAACTGTGCGGGCCGACCTTCAGCCACACGAGGACAGGCGTCGACATCAGGATCGACGAATAGGTGCCGACGAAAACGCCGAACAGGATCGCGGCGGTGAAACCGAAGATCACGTCGGGGCCGAAGATCAGCAGCATGCCCAGCGCGAGCAGCATTGCGACGCTCGTCATCACGGTGCGCGACAGCGTCTCGTTGATGCTGAGGTTGAGCAGCGGGACAATCTCCATCTTGCGATATTTTTTGAGATTCTCGCGGATGCGATCGTACACGACGATCGTGTCGTTCAGCGAATAGCCGACGATCGTCAGCAGCGCCGCGACGCTGTTCAGGTCGAACTGCAGCTGCGTCACCGCGAACAGGCCGAAGGTCAGCGCGACCTCGTGGAACAGACGCCCCAGCGCGCCGACACCGAACTGCCATTCGAAGCGGATCCAGATATAGATCGAGATGCCGAGCATCGCGAGCCCGAGGCTGATCGCGCCGGTGCGCAGCAATTCCTCCGACACCTTGCCCGACACCGTTTCGACCGAGCCGGTCTTCGCAGTGGGAAACGCCTTGTGGATGCCTGAAACGAGTTGCTGTCCCGCGCGCTCGGCCGCGGCCTTGTCGCCCTCGGGCAGCGCGGTGCGGATCGACACCGCCTTGTCCGATCCGAACTGCTGGATCGTCGCTTCGCCCAAGCCGATGTCACCGACCTTTTCGCGGATCTCGTCGATCGGCGGCATGGTCTGCGTGAATTCGACGCGGACCGACTGGCCGCCGACGAAATCGACGCCGAGGTTCAATCCCTTCACCGCGACGAGCGCGATCGAGACGACCACGAGGAAGAAGCTCATGAACGAGGCGACCTTGCGCCACCGCAGGAAGTCGATATTCGTGTCGTCGGGGACGAGTTTCAGCAAGCGCATGACCTCTCTCCCTCCTTTAAATGTTGATCGCCGTCGGGCGCTTGGTGCGCAGCCAATGGGCCACGAACATGCGCGTAACGGTGACGGCGGTGAAGACGCTGGTGATGATGCCGATGGTCAGCACGACCGCGAACCCCTTGATCGGGCCCGAGCCGAACCAGAACATCAGCGACGCCGCGATGACGTTGGTGACGTTCGCGTCGAAAATCGCGCGGCTCGCCTCGGTGTAACCGAGTTCGACGGCCTGGAAGACCTTGCGCCCGCGTTTCAGTTCCTCGCGTATGCGCTCGTTGATCAACACGTTCGCGTCGACCGCGGCGCCGATAGTGAGCACGAAGCCCGCGATACCGGGCAATGTCAGCGTGGCGTTGAACGCCGCCATGGTCGCGATGATCAGGAAGACGTTGAAGATCAGCGCGATACAGGCGTAAACGCCGAACCGACCGTAAACGACGATCATCAGCACGAGCACCGACACGGTGGCGATGATCCCGGCGATGGCGCCCTTGCGGATCGAATCGGCGCCAAGCTCGGGGGTAACGGTGCGCTCTTCGACCACCGTCATCTTCACCGGCAGGGCGCCCGAACGCAGCGAGATCGCGAGCGCATTGGCGCTCGCAACGCTGAAGCTGCCCGAAATCTGGGCGCTGCCGCCGAGGATCGGTTCGTTGATCGACGGCGCCGACAGCACCTTGCCGTCGAGAACCATCGCGAAGCGCTTGCCGACATTCTGCGCAGTCACCTTGGCAAAGGTCGACGAGCCGCCCGAATCGAAGCGGATCGAGACGACCGGCTGGTTGTCCTGCGGATCATAGCTCTGCTGTGCGTTGATCAGCTGTTCGCCGCTGATCATAACCTGGCGGCGCAGCACCTCGAACGCCGCGCCATTGCCCTCACCCTCGGCATAGGGGACGATCTCGCTGCCCACCGGAACGCGGCCCGCGGCCGCTTCGGCCGGGTCGGCATTGGTGTCGACCATACGGAATTCGAGCCGCGCGGTCTTGCCGATCAATTCCTTGAGCGCCGCCGGGTCCTGCAGGCCCGGAACTTGCACGACGACGCGATCCGCCCCCTCGCGAATGATCGTCGGCTCGCGCGTACCCAAAGCGTTGACGCGCTTGTCGATGATGTCGCGCGCGGTATCCATCGCGTTCGCGACCGCCTGCGTCTGTCCAGCACTCGTCGGCGTCATCACGATTCGCGTCGAATCGACGACGTCGATGCTCCAGTCGCGCTGCCCCGTCAGCTGGGCGCCGCGCGTTTCGCTGAACAGCCGCTCGCGCGCGGCGTCGAGTTGCGCAAGATCGCGGACGAGAAAGCTGATCCGGCCGCCCGCGGTCGACAGCTCGCCGATCGCAATATCGTCGTCGGGACCGCTCTCGCCGCGCATCGCCGTGCGCACGGTCTTTTCCATGTTCGCGAGCTGGGTCTTGCGCAGGTCGGCGATGTCGGCCTCGAGCAGCAGATGGCTGCCCCCGGCAAGGTCGAGACCCAGATTGACCTTGGCCTGCATCAGCGAGGGCAGGCTTTCCCGGGCCTTTTCGGGCAGGAAGCTGGGAATGGAGAAGAGAATACCGAGCAGCAGGATGATGCTGATGCCGATGGTCTTCCAACGCGGGAAATCGAGCATGGTCAGGAAATCCGATAGCAGGAGCGGGGGCGTGGCCGGAGGGGCCCCCCGGTGTTCATCGTTTTGGGGCTTTTCCCCCAGTTGTCCGACATCTGGCCAAGGTGACCTTCCCCCCTTTATC
>CBJKNR010000470.1:0-2893 GCA_966417555.1 uncultured Sphingopyxis sp. | reverse complement strand
GTCGGTGCGCGGTCCGGGGAAGGGGCGTCTTGACGGCATCGCGATGGCGCCCGGCACCTTCGCCGATGAGGTGACGATCACGAAGAGCGCCTTCGCCGAAATGGGCGTGGTGGTCGCCGCGACCGGCGAACAGGAGCCCAAGGGCTGGTACCCGATGGAGCGGCTGACGATCACCGGCAGCAACTTTGCACGCGTTGCGATGGTCGCCGATCTTCTCCGCAAGGGCACCGACGAAAGCACGTTCGGCCCCTGGTTCGCGATGACCGGATCGAGCGTCGCTGACAGCGGTGCGGAAGGCGCGTCGCTGCGCATTTCTGGTGCCCAGCATACTGACATCGCACATAATAATTTCGCCAAGTCGGACGGCATCCTCGTGATCCATTCGGTCGGCGCGCCCGAGACGCGGATTGCCTCGAACGCCTTTGCCGCGACCCCCGCGCCGCGCATCGAGGAACTCGCATGGAAAGGTCCGCCGCGTGGTCAGATCACCGGCAATGTCGTGGAGGCGCGCCCGTGACCCGCACGATCGCGTTCCTGCTCGCCGCTGCCACGCTGCCAGCCATCCCTGTCGCCGCGCAAACGCCGCCCGCGGCTTCGGCACAAGCCTTCGCGCCGCTTTTCGCGGGCGAGGTCGATCGCGCGCGTCGCGATGTCGATGCGTCGATCAAGGCCGGCATCAATGTGCCGGTACCGAAGGATCCCGGCGGCGGCTTCACCCATGAGCAGCATAAGCGCAATTACCGCACGATCTTCGAGGGCGGCCAGCTCTTCCGCCTGACCGGCGACGTCCGCTATCGCGATCATGTCCGCGACCTGCTGCTCGCCTATGCCGACCTCTATCCGCGGCTCGGGCCGCATCCGGCAGCGTCGAACCAGGTTCCGGGGCGCCTGTTCTGGCAGAGCCTCAACGACAGCGTCTTCCTTGTGAATGCGGTGCAGGGCTATGCCGAAATCCGGGGTGCGCTCTCTGCCACCGATCGCAAGCGCATCGACGACAATGTAATCCGTCCGATGGCGCGGTTCCTCTCCGACGGCTCGCCCGAGGTGATCAACCGCATCCACAACCACGCGACGTGGGCGGCGGCGGGCGTCGGCCTGTCGGGTTATCTGCTCGGCGACCGCGACCTCGTCGACAAGGCGCTGCTAGGGCTCGACAAGAGCGGCAAGGCGGGCTTCCTGCGCCAGCTCGACCTGCTCTTCTCGCCCGACGGCTATTATGCCGAAGGGCCCTATTATCAACGCTATGCGCTGCAGCCCTTCGTCGTTTTCGCGGCGGCAATCGCAGCCAACGATCCCGACCGCAAGATTTTCGAATATCGCGACGGCATCGTGCTCAAGGCGATCCGCACCGCGATCGACCTGACGCACGACGGCTATTTCTTGGCCGTAAACGACGCGATGCCCGACAAGAGCCTGCGCACCGAAGAACTCTACCACGCCGTCGCCATCGCCTATGCAGCGACGAAAGACCCGGCCTTCCTGTCGATCGCCGACTGGCAGGGACGCACCGTCCTGACCCCGGCCGGACAGGCAATGGCCGCCGACCTCGCCGCGGGCAAGGCAAAGCCCTGGCCCTTCGGCTCGCGGCTCCTGTCCGACGGGCCTGGGGGCAAGGATGGCGCGCTCGTGCTCCTGCGTACAAAGGCCGATCCGGCGGGTCCGCTGCTCGTCGCCAAGAATACCGTGCAGGGCATGGGGCACGGCCATTTCGACCGGCTGAACTGGCTCTATTATGACGAGACCGGCGCGGTCGTGACCGATTATGGCGCCGCGCGCTTCCTCAATGTCGAGGCAAAGCGCGGCGGGCGCTACCTGCCCGAGAACGACAGCTGGGCGAGCGCAACGATCGCGCACAACACGCTTGTCGTCGATGAGAAAAGCCACTTTGCAGGCGATTGGAAAGCCGGTGAAAAATCCGGCACGCGCCAGCTCGCCGCGTCGCTTGAAGGCCCGACCCGCTATGCGATCGGGGAAATCGACAGCGCGTACAAGGACGTCAAGATCCGCCGCGCACTATTGCTGGTCGAGGTCGACGGCCTCGCCAACCCCCTCACGCTCGATATCCTCCACGGGACTGGCAGCGGCAGGCATCGTTATGACCTGCCGCTGCATTTTTCCGGGCATATCATCGACAGCGACATCGCATTCGACCGCAAGCTCGCCGAGCGGCCGGTGCTGGGCAAAGCGAACGGCTATGAGCATCTTTGGGTCGACGGCGAAGGCACCAAGGCCGGCAAGGCGCGGCTGACATGGATGCAGGGCAGCCGCTTCTATTCCTATCACATGCTGCCGCCTACAGGCGCGCGTTTCATCGTCGCCGAGAGCGGCGCGAACGACCCCGAATTCAACCTCCGTCGCGAACCCGCACTGATCCAGCGCGTCGACGGCGCGGCGGACGCGACCTTCGTCAGCCTGCTCGAACCGCACGGCGCTTATGACGCCGCGGCCGAAACCGTCGTCGCGAGCAGCGCGCGCGTCGCGGCGCTCGATCACCGCAAGGAGAAGGGCGTCGATCTGGTGCTTGTCACCCTCGTCGACGGACGCCGCATCGCGATTGCGGTCGCCGACGATGTCGCCGCCGATGCGAAGCACAGCATCGCCGTCGAGGGCCATGCTTTCGTATGGACCGGCCCCGTCGGCCGTCTCGACCTCGCCAGGACCGGAGCGAAGAAATGAGCAATATCAAGGGCCGCTTCCGCTGGTGCGTCATCGCGCTGATCGCGCTCGCGACCGTCATCAATTATATTGACCGCAACGCGCTCGCGGTAATGTGGCCCGAAGTGTCGAAGGAAATCGGCGCGTCGAAGGAAGATTATGCGCTGCTGGTGACGATCTTCATGATCTTCTACGCCTTCGGCCAGTCGCTGTTCGGGCGCATCTTCGACGCGATCGG
>CBJKNR010000469.1:0-2896 GCA_966417555.1 uncultured Sphingopyxis sp. | reverse complement strand
GCTTGTCGATGGCATCCTCAACGGCACGTGCAATTATCTCCTTACGCGGAGGAAGCGCGACGGCGCGAGCTTCGCCGACGCGCTCGCCGCGGCGCAGGCCGAAGGCTATGCCGAGGCCGACCCGAGTTTCGACGTCGACGGCATCGACGCCGCGCACAAATTGTCGATCCTCGCGGCGCTCTGTTTCGGGACACGGCTCGACATCGACGCGGTGACCGCCGACGGCATCCGCGGGCTGATCGCCGCCGACATCCGCGAGGCCGAAGCGCTGGGCCATCGCGTCCGCCTGATCGGCATGGCCGAGCGCGACGGGGAGAATGGGGGCGGCCTCTACCAGCATGTGCAGCCATGCCTCGTCCCCGCCGACCATCCGCTCGCCTATGTGCCGGGCGCATTGAATGCCGTCGTCGCCGAGGGCAATTTCGTCGGTCGCCTGTTCTTCGAGGGAGCGGGCGCGGGTGCCGGACCGACGGCATCGGCGATCGTCGCCGACATCATCGACATCGCGCGCGACGAATATGGCCCCGCCTTCGCGATGCCCGTCGACGCGCTCGACGCCGCGCCCGCCGCCGATGCCGGCGCGCGCGTCGGCAAACATTATGTCCGGCTGATCGTCGAGGACCGGATTGGCGTGCTCGCAGAGATCGCGACGGCGATGCGCGACGCCGGCGTGTCAATCGAAAGCCTGATCCAGCGCGGCAGCGAGGACGGCAGCGGCGTCGTGATCGTGCTCGTGACGCACGAAGGCCCGGCGCGCGCGATCCACGCCGCGCTCGATGTGCTCGGCGCGTCGGACCATGTCGTCGGCGCGCCGATGCACATGCCCATTCTGGCGCTTTAGGACGGCTTGTAATCGCGCGCCTCCCTGTTACTCCTGATGCGGGGAACAGGGGACAATGTCATGGACATTTCGATCGGACGCGGGCTTGCCGAGGCGCGGGCGCTGGCAGGCGAGCATCGCAACATGCTGGGCATCTATGTACTGCTCGGTGTCGTGGTGCCCTTTCTGCTGCTGTCGAGCGAACCGATCTTCAGCCTGCGCACGATAATGGCGATCGCCGCCGATCCCTGGTCGTATCGCGTTGGCGGTTCGATCACCGGACCGCTCTATCTGCTCGGCATCGTCGCGGTGATTGTCGCGGGTACGATGCTCGCGGCGTGGAACGGCCTCTTCGCCGAAATGCGAGACGGCTATATTTCGGAGATCATGTACGGGATGGTCGCAGGCTTTGCCTATCTGCTCGCGAACCTCGCCCTCGCGTTCGCCGTCGGGCTGATCGCGACGCTGCCGCTTTTCGCGCTGGGCATCGATACCCTGACGGACGGGGGCGCAATCGGTGCCGGGCTCGGACTCTATCGCTTCCTGCTGTCGATCGCCGGCAGCTGGCTGGCGGCGCGGCTGTGCCTTGCCGGCGCGATCATGGGCGGGCGTGGCAAGCTCGAGCCCGTGTCGGCCTTTATCGAATCGTGGCAGCGCACGCAGTCGGCGCAGTGGCGGCTGTTCGGTTTCTATCTGCTCTATGGTCTGCCATTCGGAATCGCCGCGGCAGGGCTGATCCTGCTGCACGGCGCGGTGATCCTGAACAATGCCCCCGGCAGCCCGATCGAAACCGCGATGAGTTTCGGATGGACCCTGCTCTTCGCGCTCTATTTTCTGGGGCAGATATTGATCCCGGCCGGGCTGTATCGCGCCAGCGAACCCGAAGTCGCCGCCGCCGCGGTCTTCGCCTAGGGTTCTTCCTCGGGCGCCGCCGGCGTGCCGGTTTCGGGGTCGGTCGCGCGCTTCATCGCTTCAAATTGCGCATTATATTCAGGGCCGCGTTTCATCCGGCCGCCGAGTGACATCCAGTTGTGCGGCAGCTTGTCGAGCGGCGTCGGATTGAGTTTCGGCGCATCGGGGATACCGTTCTTCGTCGAGCGCCCGACCCCCGCGATCGCGCGCAGCTCGGGCGACAGGCGGTGCAGTTCGGTGTCGGACGCACACACGTTGATCGATCCGTCTTCGGCGGGTTTACAGCGCCGGATCGGGTCGACGAGTTCCTTCGCCTTGCGCGCCGCCTCGTCGGCGGCGGATCGCGGCGGCGGTGGTGCGGGCGGGCCCTGCACCTGGGCCTGCGCGGTCGCGGGCATCGTCACGCCAATGACACAGCTCATGGCGAAAGCGGCGGCGAATCGGGCGAAGCGTTCTCGACAAGTGGCGCGGGCGACCATATGGCGCCCACCATGCCGACGCGGCGGAACAAGTAAAGACGGAGAGTGGCCGACATGACGAATAGCAGCAACCTCGACCGGGTGCTCGTGCTCGAGATGGTGCGCGTCACCGAAGCCGCGGCGGTCGCCGCCGCGAAGCTGATCGGCCGCGGCGATGAAAAGGCCGCCGACGCGGCCGCGGTCGAGGCGATGCGCACCGCGTTCAACACGCTTTATATGGACGGCACCATCGTCATCGGCGAGGGCGAACGCGACGAGGCGCCGATGCTCTATATCGGCGAAAAGGTCGGGAACGCCCCGGGCAAGGGCCCGAAGATCGACATCGCGGTCGATCCGCTGGAAGGCACGACGATCACCGCCAAGGCGGGCCCGAACGCGCTTGCGGTGCTCGCGATCGCCGAGGAAGGCTGCCTGCTCAACGCCCCCGACGTCTATATGGACAAGCTCGCGGTCGGCGCCGGCTATTCGCCGAACATCGTCAATTTCGACAATAGCGTGCGCGAGAATGTCGAGGCGGTGGCGCGCGAAAAGGGCTGCTCGCCTGCCGAGATCATCGTCTGCGTGCTCGACCGCCCGCGTCACGAGGCGATCATCGCCGAACTGCGCGACATCGGCTGCGGCGTCGCGCTGATCCCCGACGGCGACGTCGCCGGCGTGATCGCGACGACCAACCCCGAGACCAAGA
>CBJKNR010000468.1:0-2897 GCA_966417555.1 uncultured Sphingopyxis sp. | reverse complement strand
CCGATGTCGAACTCGTCGCGCTGTTGACGAGCACGGTGAGCGGCGTTTTGAGCGCGTGCGCGAGGTTTCCAGCGTGCAGCCGCGCTTCTTCCGCCTGTTTCTCGTTATGCGCGAGCAGCGCGTTGAGCTCGTCGACCATCGGCTGCACCTCGAGCGGGAGCGGCGCATCGACGCGCCGGTTCTGCCCGCCACGCATCGCCGCGATCGCGCGGCGGATATGGCGAAGCGGCCACAGGCCATAGAAAGTCTGGAGCGCGGCGAGGATGATCAGGCCAAGGCCGAGCAGCGCAAGGCTGGGGATCAACGTTGCACGCACCGCACGATTCTGGGCGTCGAGCGCTTCGCGCGACTGGGCGATCTGGAATCGCCAGTTGGTCGCGCTGCCCGGCAGGATAACGTTGCGTTCGAGGATGCGCAGTTCCTCGTCCGGAAACTGGTTGCTGTCATAGGTATGTATCTGGTTGTCGACATGCGGCGCCGGCGCCTTCAGCGTACGCTCCCACAAGGAGCGCGAACGATAGGGCTCCTGCCCGCCACCGCTGATCTGCCAATAAAGGCCGCTATAGGGTTCGAGGAAGCGCTGGTCGCCGAGCGGCTCGACCAGCCGCACCTCGCCATCAGGACCGATTTCGGACGAGCGGATCATCGCGATCAGTACATATTCGAGGCTCGAATCGAAATTGCGCGTGATCGCACCGGTCAACACGCGGTCGAGCGCAAAGCCGCCGCCGATGAGCAGCACCGAAATCCAGAGTGCCGCGATCGCGATCATCCGCCGCGCGAGCGAGCCGGTGATGCGGCTCGATGACGCGACGGATCTGGTTGCCGCGCCCGCCTCGGCGGTGGCGGACTGGTCGGGTCCGGGGTCGGCCATGCCCGGCCGGGTCAGCCCTGCGGGTCGTCGAGCTGGTAGCCGAGCCCGCGGATCGTCGTGATGATGTCGGCGCCGAGCTTTTTGCGGATGCGCGTCACGAACACCTCGATCGTGTTCGAATCGCGGTCGAAATCCTGATCGTAGATATGCTCGATCAGCTCGGTACGCGATACGACCTTGCCCTTGTGATGCAGCAGGTAGGAAAGCAGCTTATATTCCTGAGCGGTGAGCTTCACGGGCTCGCCGGCCAGCGTGACGCGGCCCGAACGCGTATCAAGGCGCACCGGCCCTGCGATCAGCTCGCTCGACGCATTGCCCGCGGCGCGGCGAATCAGCGCACGCAGGCGCGCGATAAGCTCCTCGGTCTGGAACGGCTTGGCGAGATAGTCGTCGGCGCCCGCGTCGAGCCCCGCCACCTTGTCGGACCAGCTGTCACGGGCGGTAAGGACGAGTACCGGGAAGTTGCGCTTTTCACGGCGCCACCGGTCGAGCACCGTCAGGCCATCGATTTCCGGCAAGCCGAGGTCGAGGATCGCAGCGTCGTAATTTTCGGTCGAACCGAGGAAGTGGCCGTCCTCGCCGTCGGTCGCGAGATCGACGGCATAGCCGGCCCCTTCCAGCGTCGCCTTGAGCTGCGGACCCAGCGTGGGTTCGTCTTCGACAATCAAAATCCGCATTCAGGCGCCTTTCCTTTGCGTACCGGGCAACGCCGGCCACATGTTTCGACTGTGTATCAAGTCCGGACGATCATTGCAAAATCTCGTTGCGACGAAGCGCCGGCTCGCTGGAATGTCAGGGTTTGCGGCCCACGATCCGGCCGGTGCGGGCATCGACATAGACGACAACGACCTGACTGCCGTCCATGAATTTGAGTTTGTAGACCATCCGCGCCGCATCGAACTGCGGCCCGCCGAGGTAGGTCATGTCGCTGTAGGGCGGGCGCGAACGGATATCGGCGATTAGCCGGTTGAGCGGAATGACCTGGCCCTGCGCCGCGGCTTCGCGCAGATTGTCCTGGTCACGATCGCCGCGGGCGATCGCGGGCACGCCGGCCGAGAGAAGCAGCGCGGAAGCGAGGGAAAGGGTCAGCGTGCGGATCATGGCCGTTTCTCTATCGCGAAAGCATTGAATAGGCGATGAATGGGCGCGTCAGCTGCGGTTTCGGTTCCGACCATGGCCCGAAAGGCCATGGTGGGCGCGACAGGGATTGAACCTGTGACCCCACCCGTGTGAAGGGTGTGCTCTACCGCTGAGCTACGCGCCCGTCCCGGTGCCAGCCGCCGGCTGGCGCTTCCGAAAGCCGGACGTCCATAGCCGCTGGCGCGGGTAATGCAACGTCCATTTGCTCGAAAATTCGCCCACGAGAGTCTGTCTGGCTCTAATGCAAATCGGGCCGCAGCTTTCGCCGCGGCCCGAGATGTTTTCACCAGAAGGTGCCTGTCAACTTAGTTGACGGCGTCCTTGAGGGCCTTGCCGGCCTTGAACTTCGGCTGGTTCGACGCCGCGATGGTCATCGTTTCGCCGGTACGCGGGTTGCGGCCGGTCGATGCCTTGCGCTTGCTGACAGCGAAGGTGCCGAAGCCGACGAGGCGGACTTCGCCGCCCTTCTTCAGCGAACCGGTAATTGCGTCGAACACGGCCTCGACGGCCTTGCTCGCGTCACCCTTGGTCAGGCCGCTCGAGTCAGCGACAGCGGCGATCAGGTCTTGTTTGTTCATGCCTAAGGAACCCCTGCATTATGGTTGGTTAAGTGATTCTCATGGCCCGAAGCCATGGCGCGTCACTAACGATGATTGACCCCGGCTTGTCAAAGCAAAAAAGGACGCAAAACGCCCCAAAACATCGATTTTGCGATGAATTTGGGACGAAATGCCGTCGGCTGCGGGCGACTTCAGTGACGAATCGCCGTTTCGGGGTCGCTTCCCGGCGCGATCGGGGGAGACGCGGCGAGCTCGTCGGCCTCGGTCCATTCGATCGGCTCGACCGGCGATACCAGCGCTTCCGCCAGCACCTGGTCGACGTG
>CBJKNR010000467.1:0-2904 GCA_966417555.1 uncultured Sphingopyxis sp. | reverse complement strand
CGATCCTGGTGTTGACCAACGTCTTCTGCAGCAGGCCGAACTCGTTTCCGAGGAGGTCACTGGCTATACGCAAGGCGGCATTGTCGGCGCTGAGAGCCGTCGGTCCGGTGAAACCCACAATGACGACGGGCGTCGCGACCGTCAGATAAAGAAGGTCGCACTTTTCATTCTTCTTCGTCGAAACGGCATCGCGGGTGACGAGGTCGATCGTCGTACCCGATGGTATCAGCAGGCGCGCCGGCGCGGCGACGGTTGCGGCGGGCTCTTGGGCGAGTGCCGGCATGACCAGAGACAAGCCGATCGCGGCCAGAAGGGTGCGGCTGGCGCTCACGGCGCTGCTGCTTTCGGGCGCGGAATTTCGGTATCCTGCTCGACAAAGCCGGTCATCAGCTCGCCAGCCTTGATCTTTGCATTATTGCCCTTGGCGAACAGCCCGAACGGCCCCAGCGCAAGCACACCGAGCGCGGTTTCGGCGCCGCCACCTGCGCCCTTGGCCGCGTTGTTGCCGCTGATCGGGACACGATGTCCCTCGACCTCGACGTAGAGCAGCCGCGCCTCCAGCGATCCCGACTTGCCGACGTTGCCGCTTTTCTTCGCAGCGAGCACTTCGCCCCATGCGGTCGTGCCGACGGGCAGCGCGAGGACGCCATCGACAAAGACGGGCTTGTCGACGCGCAGTCTGAACCGGTGCCCCGCCGTATGCGTCTTCGTTGTGACTTCTGACACTACCATGAAATGGATGGGCGTGTCGCGTTTCAGGATCAGCGGAGCCACGGCGGGTTCGACCAGGGTCGCCGGGGCGGGTTCCGCGGGCTGAGGCGTTTCGGCGATAGCCGCGGACTGCGCCGATGCTGCAAGTAAAGCAGCCACTGCTGCGCCAAATATCAATCCCATTATCTGTCCCCCTGCAACCCCCGCATCGATAGGCCATGAATAGGCGAAGTTGCCAAGCCAGAATCTTGTTGACCCAACTGAAAAGGAGAGAGAATTGTCACGCACCAACAAGGGGGGAACAGAAAATGAAATTCAGGAAAATGATCGCCGCCATAAGCCTCGCCGCGATGGCGGTTTCGGCGCCTGCGATGGCGAAGAAGAAGGACGTCGCCTATGTAATGGTCAATGAGGAAATGGGCGTGCCCGTCTTTCCCTATGACATCACGGACAAGCCTTACCGGATTGTGGGCGTGGTGACTGCGGGGGTGCGCAAGGCGACGATTTTCAGCAAGGAGCCGTCGCAACAGAAGATTTACAACGAGATATGGGAACGCGGTGAAAAGCTGGGCGCCGACGCCGTGATCGGTGCGAAATATGGCGACAGCCACATCACGGCGCTCAGCTGGGGCAACACCAAGGCCGGTGGCGTCGCGATCAAGTTCCTGACCGCCGAGGAAATCGCCGCCGGGGCCAAGAGCGACACGCTCGAAGGGTTCGATCCCGAGGCGTGGACGGGCAAGACGAAGTAGCCCACAAAATCAGTCATCCCGGCGAAGGCCGGGATCTCAACGGCGCTTTAATACGCATCGGCGAGATCCCGGCCTCCGCCGGGATGACACGTTGGGGTAGCGGATGGATTGGCCGCTGGCCGGTCAACCCACGTCGAACAGCCCCGCGAGCTGTTCGACCATCGTCCCGCCCAATTGTTCGGCGTCCATGATCGTCACCGCGCGGCTGTAATAGCGCGTGACGTCGTGCCCGATGCCGATCGCGCAAAGCTCGACCGGCGAGCGGTTCTCGATCCATTCGATCACCTGCCGCAGGTGCTGGTCGAGATAGGCGCCGTGATTCACCGACAGCGTGCTGTCGTCGACCGGCGCGCCGTCGCTGATCACCATCAGGATGCGGCGTTCCTCGGGCCGGTTGATAATCCGCTGGTGCGCCCACATCAGCGCCTCGCCGTCGATATTTTCCTTGAGCAGCCCCTCGCGCATCATCAGCCCGAGCGATTTGCGCGCGCGGCGATAGGGTTCGTCGGCGGGCTTGTAGATGATATGGCGGAGGTCGTTGAGGCGGCCGGGGTGCGCGGGGCGTCCCGCGGCGAGCCAGTCCTCGCGGCTCTGCCCACCCTTCCACGTCCGCGTCGTGAAGCCGAGGATTTCGGTCTTCACGCCGCAGCGTTCGAGCGTGCGCGCAAGGATGTCGGCGCTGATCGCCGCGATGCTGATCGGCCGCCCGCGCATCGACCCGCTATTGTCGATGAGCAAAGTGACGACGGTGTCGCGGAAGTCGGTATCGCGTTCGATCTTGTAGCTGAGCGACTGGCCGGGCGAGACGATCACGCGCGCGAGCCGCGCCGCATCGAGCTGGCCTTCCTCCTGATCGAAATCCCACGCGCGATTCTGCTGCGCCATCAACCGGCGCTGGAGCCGGTTAGCGAGCTTGGTCACCGCGCCCTGCAGATGCGTCATCTGCTGGTCGAGATAGGCGCGCAGCCGCGTCAGCTCGTCGGCATCGCACAGCTCGGTCGCGGCGATAATCTCGTCATGCTTTTCGGTGAAGCGGACATAGTTGAAGTCGGGAATGTCGCTCGGCAGGCGGTTGGGGCGCACGGGCAGCATGCCCTCGTCGCCTTCGCCGCCCATTTCGGGCTCGCCGTCGGCTTCCATCTCCTGTGCGTCGGGGTCGCTGTCGCCGTCGTCGGCCTGATCGCCCGCCATTTCGGCGCGCGCGTCGACCTGCGATTCTCCCGCACCGCCGTCTTCGCTTTCCTGCTCTTCCTGGCTCTCTTCGGCCTCGGTCTCGTCCTGCTCGCCGCCGTCCTCGCTGCCTTCTTCGAGCGGCTCGTCGCTGTGGATCAGGTCGAGGTGGCGCAGCGCAAGCTTGGCGGTTTCGGCGAAAGCCGCCTGATCGTCGAGCAGCATCGACAGCGCGGTGAGGTCGCCGCCAGCCTCGCCCGTGATCCATTCG
>CBJKNR010000466.1:0-2909 GCA_966417555.1 uncultured Sphingopyxis sp. | reverse complement strand
GCTGCGTGCCTTCCTGCTGAGGGCTTTGAGCAAATGAGCGACAGAAAACCGGTCCAGCGCATCGTCATCGCGGGCGGGGGCACCGCGGGCTGGATGATGGCCGCGGCGATCGCGCGGACGATGGGGCAGACCGTCGACCTGACGCTGATCGAATCCGAACAGATCGGGACGATTGGCGTCGGGGAATCGACGATCCCGCCGCTGGTTAATTTCAACCGCATCCTCGGCATCCCCGAACCCGGATTCATGCGCGCGACGCAGGCGACCTTCAAGCTCGGCATCCTGTTCGACAATTGGAAGCACGACGGCGACAGCTATTTCCACAGCTTTGGCCTGTCGGGGAAGGACCACTGGTCGGCGGGTTTCCAGCATTTCTGGCTCAATGCGCGCGAGCGCGGGCACAAGCAGCCCTACGCCGATTATTGTCTCGAACTCGTCGCGGGAATGCAGGGCAAATTCGCGCACCTGCCCGAAGACCGGATGAACTATGCCTATCATGTCGATGCGACGCTTTACGGGCGCTATTTGCGGGGGCTCGCCGAGGCGGACGGCTGCAAGCGGGTCGAGGGCAAAATCGCGCGCGTCGAACTGAACGGCGAGAGCGGCGACATCGCCGCGCTGCATCTCGACGGCGAACGGCGGGTCGAGGGCGACATGTTCGTCGACTGCACGGGCTTTCGCGGGCTGCTGATCGATGGCGCGCTGCATGCCGGTTTCGAGGATTGGAGCCACTGGCTGCCCAATGACAGCGCGATTGCGGTGCAGTCGAAGCATCTCGGCCCACCGCAGCCCTATACGCAGGCGATCGCGCACGATGCCGGCTGGCAATGGCGCATCCCGCTCCAGCATCGCATGGGCGCGGGGATCGTCTATTCGAGCGGCTATCTGTCGCGCGACGCCGCCTATGACCGGCTGATGGGCAGCATCGGCGAGCCGCTGATCGAACCGTTCGACATCAAGTTTCGCGGTGGCAGGCGGCGCAAGCAATGGTTCCGCAACTGCGTCGCGGTCGGGCTCGCGGGCGGCTTCGTCGAGCCGCTCGAGGCGACGACGGTGCACCTCATTCAGCGCGCGGTGCTGCGCTTCATCCGCCTGATGCCGAACGGGCGCGTCAGCGAGCGCGATGCGCAAGAATTCAACGATCAGCAGCGGCTCGACATCGAACAGATCCGCGACTTCGTCGTGCTGCACTACAAGGCGACCAACCGGCGCGACAGCCCCTTCTGGCGCCATGTCGCGAACATGCCGATCCCGGACTCGTTGCAGCAGAAGATCGAGCTGTTCCGCGAGACCGGGCGCGTGTTCCGCAAATATGAGGAACTGTTCGCCGAGAACAGCTGGGTGCAGGTGATGATGGGGCAGGGGATCGAGCCACAGACCTATCACCCCATCGCCGCCAAGCTGCGCGACGACGAGGTTGAACGGCTGTTCCAGTCGATCCGCGACAATATCGCGCAGACGGTCGCGACGCTCCCCGAACATCATGCCTATGTCGCGCGCTATTGCGGCGCCGGGGAACCCAAGGCGGCATGATCCGCGCCGCGGCGATCCTGATGTTGGCGGCCGCGCCGGCCACCGCTGCGGCGCAAGCGCCGGCGGACCGCGATTGGCGGCTCGTCTGGTCGGACGAGTTCGACGGAAGCGCGATCGACCGCGGCAAATGGGATTTCGACGTCGATTGCTGGGGTGGGGGCAACAATGAGCGCCAATGCTATACCGACCGCCGGGCCAATGCCGCGGTCAGGGACGGCAAGCTGGTCATTACCGCGCGCCGGGAGGCGATGACCGGACCCGCCTTTCCGCTGTCGCAGCACGACGACCCCGGAAAGGCGAAGGCGCTTGCAACCAAAGGCTTCACGTCGGCACGGCTCGTCACGCGCGGCAGGGCGACATGGACTTACGGGAAGATCGAGGTGCGCGCGAAACTGCCGCAGGGGCAGGGGACGTGGCCCGCGATCTGGATGCTGCCCGAGACCAGTCATTATGGCAGCTGGGCGGCGTCGGGCGAGATCGACATATTGGAGGCGGTGAACCTCGGCGTGCGATGCGACACCTGCGAAGGCGGGATCGAGAACCGCATTCTCGGCACGCTGCATTTCGGCGGGCAATGGCCGGGCAACAAGCATAAGGGTGACGAGACCGCGCTTCCGGCGCCGCTCGACGGCTTCCACGTCTTCGGTATCGTGTGGGAAAAGGGGCGGATGGTCTGGTCGGTCGACGGCAAGCCCTATGCGACGCGTATCGCAAGCGAATGGTCGACGAGCGGGTCGAGCGATCCGGCTGCGCCGTTCGACCGGCCCTTTCACCTCATTCTGAATCTCGCCATTGGCGGTGGGCTCGCCGAGGGACGCGGGCTCAAGGGCGTCGATGAAAGCGGATACCCGAAAATTATGGAAATAGATTGGGTTCGCGTCTGGCAATGTGACAGCGATGCCGTTAGCGATTGTGACAAGACGGGGGGCCAGAAAAAATAATGGGGCGTCGGCGGCAATCGGTTACGATCAAGCATGTTGCGGCCGACGCGGGCGTGTCGCTGCAGACGGTGAGCCGCGTCATCAACAACGAACCCAATGTCCGCCCTGAAATGAAGAAGCGCGTCCAGGCGTCGATCGACAAGCTCGGCTATGTCCCGTCGATCGCGGCGCAGCGGATGAGCGGGTCGCGCTCCTATCTGATCCTTGCGATCAACGACCGCGAGCGCACGATCGCCGACTGGCAGGGGCGGCAGGGTGTCGACTGGGTCGACCAGATGCTGCTCGGCGGGATGCTGAAATGCGCCGAATATGGCTATCGCATGATCTTCGAGCTGGTCGACACGCATAACGACCATGTCGAGCGCGAATTGCGTGCGGCGATCGCCGCGCTCCAGCCCGACGGGGTGATCCTGACGCCGCCGCATTCGGACAATC
>CBJKNR010000465.1:0-2912 GCA_966417555.1 uncultured Sphingopyxis sp. | reverse complement strand
GAGGGCGAGGATGATCGTGCCGGCACCGACGAGGACGATATCGCGATTCGCCGTGAGATCGGCCGTGGCCCGCAGCGTGCCGCCATTGAAGGTTATGCCGCCCGCCGCATCGCCGAGATTGGCGTCGCTCGAGACCTGCAGGACGCCGCCGTTGATGGTTGTTCCGCCGCTGTAAATATTGACCCCGGTAAGGGTGGTCGTCCCCGTGCCGACTTGGCTCACTCCGCCCGTGCCGCTGACGATCCCCCCGAAGGTGACCGCATTGCTGCGATTGAACGCCAGGACCCCGTCTCCGGTCGTCACGACGTTGCCGACGATGCTGCCGGTCGTCCCGCCGTTGCCGATCTGGAGCGTACCGCCGTCGATCGTGGTGCCGCCGGCATAGCTGTTCGCCGCCGTCAGCACGAGCGTGCCGGCATCCGTCTTGACCAGGCCCGCGCTGCCGGCGAGCTCGGAGGCGACGGTTGCGGTATAGCCCGCGCTCGCAGCGCTGCCGTCGCCGACCTGGACGATCGCCTGAGCCGCCGTCAGCGTCAGCGCATCGCCGGTGATCGTGTAGCCGTCGCTCGCGAACTGCATGCCCGACACCCGGACATTGCCGCCGACATCGTCGACGGTCACCGTTCCCGGCGCGGCCGAGAAGATCGCGAAGCTGTCCTGGGCATAGTCGGCGTTGACCGAGCCCGTCGTCTCGGTCCATGTGTTGAGCCCGCCTGCCGCGCGCCACACCCCGCTGCCGCCATTGACGACGCCGTTGTTCTTGGGGCCGGCATTGCCGTCCCAGAAGCTCAGCGTCAGGCCGGCGGTATTGACCAGGTTGACCTGCCCCGCGATCGCGGTCTGCACCGATACGGCGCTGCCGCCCGGCATGGTTCCGAGCGTCAGCCCGTTGTTGGTGAGCGCGCCCGCATAGTTGAACACGCGGTAGATGCCCGGACCGAAGCTGCCGCCAGCCGATACCGAGACATTGAGCGTGCCGTCGAGCGTCAGATCGCCGCCGACATTGACGAGGTCGTTGAGCGGTCCGCCGACGACATTCGCCTGGCCGAGCTCGAAATCGAGCACCGAGGCGCCGGTGAGCGACAAATTGCCGGCGATGGTGAGCGTGCCCGGGCTGTTCCCCGGCGCCAGCACGCCGTCGGCCACGCTGACGTTGCCGCCGATCGTGCCCGCGCCGCCCAGCCGGCCGCCGGTCTGCACCTGGACGGAGCTCGTCGCGCCGCCGAGCGTACCATTGACGCGCAGCGTGCCGCCCGAGACGGTGGTCGTGCCGGTGAAGCCGGTGCTCGCACCGGTGAGGCTGGTGTTCCCCGCGACCTGGTTGACCGCGCCGGCGCCCGAAAGCGCCGTCGCGAAGCTATAGTCCACGCCGGTATGATTGAAGTTGATCCTGCCGGCACCCGGCCCGAACATGAAGTTCGGAGCATCGAGAACGCCTGCGCCGGCCGCGCTCTGCCCTTCGGCCCCGCCGATGTTGATCACGCCGGTATTGGCGATGCCGGTGGCGAGGATGAGGGCATCGCCGATGCTCAGCAGCCCGCCGTCGGCAAGCGTGATCGCGCCGGCATTCACGTTCAGCGCGCCCGTGCCCGTCCAATTGGATCCGGCACCGGTGATGATGACCGTCGGGAGAATGCTATTGCCGCCCGGCGAGCCGATATTGTTCAGTCCCGCCGTACGCAATGCGCCGCCGCCGCCGATGGCGATGGTGGCGACGTTGTCGACATTGACGCCGGCAAGGAGCCCGCCCGCCACATCAGCGAGCGAATTCGCGCCGATGATGGTGAGCACCGCGGAAGCGGCGGGTGCTGCTCGAATATTCAGATCGCCTGTCGTGATTCGCAGCGTGCCGCCGCCGGTCACGTTCACGATGACCGAGCCACCCGTACTTCCCGTCCCCTCGAGGGAGGTGGTGCTGAACACCGAGTTCGCGCCGTCGATGCTCAGGCCGGACTGGCTGAGGCTCGTAGCGCCGCCCGACACCACCGAGTTCCCGCCGTTGATCCGAAGTCCGCCGTTCGACCCGTTGATGGTGGTCCCGGCGCCATAGTTGCTGTTGCCGGTGAGCGTGAGCACGCCGTTGCCGGCGAAGGTGACGGCGCCGGTACCGGTGATCGATCCGCCAAAGGTATAGGCGTCCGAACGATTGAAGGTCAGCGTGCCGTTGTTGACGACATTGCCGCCGATGCTGCCCGTCGTCCCGCCGCCGCCGATCTGGAGCGTGCCGGCGCTGATCGTCGTGCCGCCGGTATAGCTGTTGGCGCCGGTGAGGACGAGCGTGTCTGCCCCCGTCTTGGCGAGACCGGCGGTTCCCGCCAGGATCGAGCCGATCGTTGCCGTGGCCTCGGCGCCGGTACCGTCGTCGACGGTGATCGTCGGCGTCACGCCCGCGAGCGTGAGCGCGCTGCCGGCGAGCGTGTAGCCGCCGATGTCGAACCGCATATTGTGGACGGTGATCGGCGTGGCGAGGGTGACGGTGCCCGCGGTGCCGCCGAAGCGGGCGTTGTCGAGCAGGGCATTGTCCCAGGCGCGGTCATAGGGGCCGCTCGTGCCGTCGGCGTTCGGGCTCCATCGGAAGTTCGTGGTGTCCCAGGTCCCGGTGCCGCCATTGCCGGCGCCCGCGCCGTTCGCGTCCCAGTTGCGGTTCTGATTCTGGGCGTATGCGACCGACGGCAGCCCCACCGCCATCACCGCGGCAAGCGACGCGCCGCACATCAGGCGGCGGAGCGAAGTCCGGAAGGTGAACCCGGTCGCGCGCGAAAAGGCTTTGCTGCTCATCACTGTCCCCTGATGGATGCGAACGGAAGCGGCCGGCGCGACGCGACGGCTCGAAGAAATTGTGAAATGGCTTTGGATGGCGGAACCGGTCCGGAAACTGACGCGGCCGATCGGCCGAACGCGCAACTGTTACG
>CBJKNR010000464.1:0-2924 GCA_966417555.1 uncultured Sphingopyxis sp. | reverse complement strand
AGCGCACGCCGAGCTTGTGGAAGAGGTCGACATTGTCGAGGTCGCGCCCGAACTGGGTGCTGTTCTGGAACAGGTAGAACAGCGCGAGCTGGTCGTGCGCGCGCGCGACGTCGATGTCGCCGGCCTTGGTCGCCTTCAGGAACAGTTCGGGATGCTTGGCGATATGTGCGTCATGATCGAGGATCGCCTGCACGGCTTCCTCATAAGCCTGACCTTCATAAGCCTTTGGATCGCAAAGTGTGATGGTGATCGCGTCGAGTCCGCTCGTTCGCATCTGGCCGATCAGCGCGGCGTCATATTCGAACCGCACCTCGCCCATTGCGTCGAAGGTGAGAGGGCGCGCCTTCGCCAATGCCACCGCCGCGGGTGCCAATGCCATCGTGGCCGATAAGGCCGCACCCGACACGATGAAACTCCGTCTGTCCATAACTTCGCCCTCTCCAATTTTCTATTGGAAAGAAATTAGCGTATAGGAAAATTATTGCAAGCGTCGACGAAAAGCTTCCCGCGCGGATCAGCCGGTGTTGACCCATAGGACGACGGCGTCCTTCTCGCTCGTCGAGTAGCAGGCATGCTGCATGCTGCTGTTGATATAGACGCTGTCGCCGACGCCGAGGATCGCGGGCTCGTAATGCTCGGTCTGGAAGCAGATTTCACCTTCGAGCACGTAGAGAAACTCTTCGCCGCTGTGCTGCGACCAACTCTTGAAATCTTCAAGGCTGCGCGCCTTGATCGTCGTCACGAAAGGCAGAAGCTTCTTGTTCTTGAGCTCAGCGGCGATCAGCCGGTGGCGATAGACCGCAGTCTCCATCAGACGTCCCGCGCCATCCAGGGTGACACTGCGCCGGCCCGCGGCATCCTGCCCTGAATTGCTTGCGAAGAGGTCGGTAATATCGATGTCGAAGCCTGCAGCGAGCTTCTGCACGACGTCGAACGTCGGCGACATCTGGTCGTTTTCGATCTTCGACAGGGTCGAGGCAGCCAAGGCTGTCAGGCGCCCGGCGTCCTCCAGCGTCATTCCGCGTTCCTTGCGTAACTGACGCAGTCGCTCGCCCAGGTGAAAGCCTTCGGATCGAGGCCGCTTCGCGGTACGAACGGCACCCAAAACTTCCGGCTCGTCTCCATTTCTGGGCGGCATATATCTCCAATCCTTAACTTGCTCGAGATCGCATGGCATCGGCCAAATGGGGGACGGCCAGAGAAAAAGTGCGGCCGACAGCTGCCTCCACTATATAAGGCACAAATTTCCGATAGGCTACGATATTGGCATATCCGCTACGCCAATATCGTATATGCCCACGGGAAACTGCGGCCCGATCCCGATCAGACGAGATCAGAATTTATACTTTGCATTCAAATAATAGAAGCCGCCGGCAACCCCGAATACGCTGTGGTTGTCATAGATCAGGCCAGCGCGAGCGCGGGCGGGACCGCGCCCCGGAGGGAAGATGTTGAACAGGTTGCGCGCGCCGACGCTCAGCTCGACATCCTGGATCCCCGAATAGGTCACTTCGGCATCGAACAAGGTCACCGCCTTGCGCGGCAGGAAGCTCGCGCCGTCGAGGCGGCGCCAAGCCCCGTAATGGATCGCGCGCGCCATGAAGCCGAAATCGCCGACCTTGGTCGTGGCCGAGAAATTGCCGCGCCACCGCGGGGTGCCGCGTTCGAACTCGGTGACGATCGCCGGGCTGAAACCCGGAGGCGGCGCGCCGCGCAGGTGCTGCTCGTTATAGTTCACAGCCAAGCTGAAATCGGTCGACGCGTTGTCCGACCAACTGTGACGATAGGTGCTGACAAGGTCAAAGCCGCGAACGCGGGTGTCCATTTCGTTCTGAAAATAGCGCACCTGTTCGATGTCCGCCCCGTTGGGGAAGTTGATCGCGGCGAGCGCAGCGCGCTCGGCCGCGGTCGTGTTCCGAGACGGCGTCAGCAGTAGGCGGTCATCGACATCGATCTGGTAGAAGTCGAGCGTGGTGAGGAAGCCGTCGAGGCCGGTGAAAACCACGCCGGCCGACATGTTGAACGAGGTTTCGGGTACCAGCGCCTCCGACCCGAAAACCCGCGCCGCGGGCGAGCCCGGGACGAGCACGGCGTCGAGAATGAAGCCGCCGACCCCGTCGAGTTGCGAGGTCAGACTGGTGCCGAACACCTGCCCCGCCGCCGGGGCCCGGAAGCCGGTGCTGACCGAGCCGCGCAGTGCAAAGGCATCGCTCAGTTCGAAGCGGGTGGCCGCCTTGTAGCTGAAGTTGTCGCCGAACTGGTCATAGTCCTCGTAGCGCGCGGCCGCCGACAGGTTCCACCACGGTGTGATGTCGGCATCTATTTCGCCAAACACTGCGTAGCTGTTCGAATCGAAGCTGCCGGCGAATTCGGGCGAGAAGCCCTGGAATCCGTTCGAGCCCGCGGGAAGGTCCTGCAGCGGACCCGTCGTATAGCTCGCGACATCGCCTTCGCCGATGACATAGGTCTCCTTGCGGTGGCTGGCGCCCGCAAAGACAAGGACGTCCTTGCTCAGTTCATAGGAGACTTCGGCGTCGAACTGGATTTCGCGCTGGGTCAGCGAGCCCGGCTTGAAGGAGGTTGGCGACTCGACGCCCATCGACGCGTTGATCGTGCCGGTGATCGTATAATCGGCCGTGTTGGTGCCATAGCGTGCCGACAGGTCCCAGGTCAGCGGGCCCGACTGGTCGCGCAAGCCGACGAGCGCGCTGAAATCCTCGAGGTGGCCGCGGAATTCAGGCGTGAAGCCGCCGGGATAAATGGTGGTGAGGTCGAATTCCTCGGGATGTGCCGGCGACAGGTCGAACGCCGAGTCGGCATAAGTGCCATGTCCGTTGAGGCCGCCCGCCGTGAAGGGCTGGCGCAGGCCGAAGGTAACCGAACTCTTGCCCGTCATATAATTGCCAAAGCTGTAGAGTTCGAGT
>CBJKNR010000463.1:0-2932 GCA_966417555.1 uncultured Sphingopyxis sp. | reverse complement strand
CACCGTGACGCGCCCCGACCTCTTCGCCGATTACCTCCGCGAACAGCTGATGCTCCTCGCGCGCCACTATGACATCACGCTCGAGGTCACGCGCACCGGGCAGCAGATCCCCTTCCCCTATGTGCTCGACGCGAGCGACGGGTCGGACATGGGCGGCGTCACCCCGCTCGAACTCGCGCGCCACTTCCCGACCACCGAGCTTGCCGACATCGGCGACGAGCTCGCCGACGGCCTCTTCGGACAGGATCCCGCCGCCGACCAGCCGCTCGCGCTGTTCGATGCGCTCCGCACCGACTTCAGCCTCGCGCGCCTCCGCCACTAGACCGGCACCGCGCCGGAACATTTCCAGCGCTACATCCTCTCCACCAACTATCACCGCTATGTCGACGAATTCGTCGCCTGGGCGGGGTCGCAGGTCGGACAGGGCCGCTACACCGCGCTCGCGGGCGCGGCGGGCCTCTACGTCGACCAGCCCGGGGTCAATGCGAGCGCGCTCGTCGCCGACAGCGCGTGGCGGCGGCACCAGATGCCTGCCTATCACCTGATCGCGCCCGATGGCGGCGGCATCACGCTCGTCAACATCGGCGTCGGCCCGTCGAACGCGAAGACGATCTGCGACCATCTCGCGGTGCTGCGTCCCGAGGCGTGGCTGATGATCGGCCACTGCGGCGGGCTGCGTCCCAGCCAGCGCATCGGCGACTATGTGCTCGCGCACGCCTATCTTCGCGACGACCATATCCTCGACAGCGTCCTGCCGCCCGAAATCCCGATCCCGCCGATCGCCGAAGTGCAGGTCGCGCTCGCAACCGCCGCCGAGGCCGTCTCGGGCACCAGCGGCGCCGACCTCAAGAAACGCATGCGCACCGGCACCGTCGTCACCACCGACGACCGCAACTGGGAGCTGCGCTATTCCGACTCGGCGCTGCGCTTCTCGCAGTCGCGCGCGATCGGCATCGACATGGAGTCGGCGACGATCGCCGCGCAGGGTTACCGCTTCCGCGTCCCCTACGGCACCCTGCTCTGCGTCAGCGACAAGCCGCTCCACGGCGAACTCAAGCTGCCCGGCCAAGCGAACCGCTTCTACGAGGAAGCGATCGCCGCGCACCTCCAGATCGGCATCCGCGCGTGCGAGACGATGCGCGACGAGGGCGCCAGGCTGCACAGCCGCAAGCTCCGCGCGTTCAACGAGCCACCGTTCCGCTAAGTTCGTCGCCCCCGCGAAGGCGGGGGCCGCGGGAGGTTTGCACAGCAGCGAAGGATAAAGCCGATAGCGGCCCCCGCCTTCGCGGGGGCGACGATATAGGACAAGCCATGACGAACGCACCCCCCACTCTCTCGCGCTCGGTCGCCGGCCGCGTCGCGATCGTCACCGGCGCGGCGAGCGGCATGGGCCGCGCAACCGCGCTGCTCCTCGCGAGCGAGGGCGCCAGGGTCGCGGTCACCGACCTCGATCTCGCGGCCTGCGAAGCCGTCGTGGCCGAAGCCGGCGCGAACGCCAGGGCCTTCGCGCTCGACGTCGCCGATGGCGAGGCAATCCAGCGCACCGTCGCCGCCATCGCCGCGCATTTCGGCGGGATCGACATCCTGATCAACAACGCCGGCGTCTCGAGTTTCGCCCCGCTCGACGCCGGCGACGAATATGAGGCGATCTGGCACCGCGCGATCGCCGTGATGCTGACGGCGCACCAGCGCATGGTCCGCGCGGCCTTGCCATGGCTCCGCAAAAGCGACGCCGCGCGCATCGTCAACATCGCCTCGACCGAGGGGCTCGGCGCGACACCCGGTGATACGCCCTATGTCGCCGCCAAGACCGGCGTTACCGGCCTGACGCGCGGCCTCGCGGTCGATCTCGGCAAGGACGGCATCACCGTCAACTGCATCTGCCCAGGCCCGATCCGCACCGGCATGACCGACAAGGTACCCGAGGAAGACAAGGCGGTGTTCGCGCGGCGGCGCACCGCGCTTCGCCGTTATGGCGAGCCCGAGGAGGTCGCGCATGTGACGCTCGGCCTCGTCCTCCCCGCGGCGAGCTATATCACCGGCGCGGTGATCCCCGTCGATGGCGGACTGACGGCGCGCAATGCGTGAACCGCGGCCGATGACATAGCAGAGTCGCCGGTCGAACGCGGCGAAAGCCTTGCCCGCCGTTCCCCGCAGCGCCACATTTCGTCCATGTCCCTTCCCGCCCCCTTCACCGACTGGTTCGCCGCGCGCGGGTGGCGGCTTCGGCGGCACCAGGCCGAAATGCTGGGCGCGGGCGAACGCGGCGAGAATGCATTGCTCGTCGCCGCGACGGGCGCGGGCAAGACATTGTCGGGTTTCCTGCCGAGCCTCGTCGATCTCGCGCGGCATCCGACCGACCGGCTGCACACCCTCTATGTGTCGCCGCTCAAGGCGCTCGCGGCCGACGTCGAGCGCAATCTTCTGGGCCCGATCGCCGAGATGGGGCTCGACATCAGCGTCGAGAGCCGCAGCGGCGATACCAGTTCGGACAAGAAAGCGCGGCAGCGCAGCCGGCCGCCGAACATATTGCTCACCACCCCCGAATCGCTGTCGCTGTTGCTGTCGTATCCCGACAGCTTCACCATGTTCGCCGACCTCAAGACCGTCGTGATCGACGAGATCCACGCCTTTGCTCCCGGCAAGCGCGGCGACTTGCTCAGCCTCGCGATGGCGCGGCTTCAGCAGATCGCGCCCGCTCTCCGCCGCGTCGGGCTGTCGGCGACGATCGCCGATCCCGCGCAATATGCCGCATGGCTCGCGCCCGGCGCCGATGCGGGCAAGGTGACGCTCGTCGAGGGCGAGCCGGGCGCCGAGCCCGATATCGAGATATTGCTTCCCGAGGGCGCGGTGCCGTGGGCGGGGCATTCGGGACGCTATGCGGTGCATCAGGTGATGGGGGTGATCGCGGCGAACCGCACGACGATCATCT
>CBJKNR010000462.1:0-2948 GCA_966417555.1 uncultured Sphingopyxis sp. | reverse complement strand
CCGACGCCGTCGTCGCGCACCTCGAGCCGCAGGCTGCCGTTCACGAGCGTGAGCGTGTATTCGACGCCGAGTCCGCGCAGATTGACCGAACCGACATCGCCGCGCGCCGAATTCGAGCTGTTCGGAAGATAGGCGCTGTTGAAGCTCACATCGCCCATCTGCGGAATCGAACGGAAGAGCTCGTCGCCCGAAACCGCGCCGGTCGCGGCGATCGCCTGCGAATCGACCACGGTGACCGGCAGCGCGGCCGTGATCGAGCTGCCGCGGATCTGGCTGCCGGTGACGACGATTTCATCCTGCGGCGCGGCTTCGACGGGCTCCGCGGCAACGCCGGGGTCCGCCACCTGCTGAGCCGGCGCGGTCTGGACGAACGACGCCGGTTCCGGCCGTTCGCGTGGCGACCGCTTGCCGATAATGCGAACGACGTTGCCTGCAGAGAAACGATAGGTGTAATCCGAATTGGCCAGCAGGGCGGTCAGCGCCTGCGGAACCGTCAGATGGCCGGAGACCGCCGGCGCCTTTCGCCTGGCGATCGCGGGATCGGTGAAGATCAGCTGGACGCCGGTTTTCTGCGCCACTGCGAACAGGGATTTATCAAGCCGCTGCGCGGGCAGGTCCATCCGGTAGCGCGCGTCCTGTGCCGAAGCCGGCGCCGCGATCGCGCACGTCGCCAGACCGGCAAGCAACAGTCCCCTCATAATTCGAGCCCCCATCTTCTGGTTCGGCAAATCCCCCTGGACATGCCCGTCAGCGAAGCCGCCCTTCCCCCTCTCCGGAAAAGGCCGCCACAGGGATCAAGACGCCAGACGTTACGAAATGCGAACCAAAGATGACATTATTGTTCAATTTTTTCTTCGGCGACGATTCCAGGTTCGTTTTTTCGTTCATCGAACGTCATGACGGGGTAATGGCTTCCCGGGACGGGAGATAGGGCGTGGGCATGATTGCAAATGGCGAGAACGCCCGACCGACCGGCCTGCCGCCGGAGATGGAGCGGCTCGCTTCCTACCACGCGGCGTTGCACGCCTTTGTCTCGCGGCGGGTCGCCGACCCCGAGGAGGTTCAGGATCTGGTGCAGGAGGCGTGTACGCGCCTGTTGCAATCGTGCCGCGAGCGCCAGGTCGACGAGCCGCAGGCCTATCTTTTCCGGATCGCGTCCAACCTTATCGTCGATCGCCATCGCCGGACAAGGCTGGCGCAAATCGATCTCGACACCGACGAGATTCCGACCCGTGCCGAGCAGGAAGACGGGCCGCGCCTCGTCGATCTTCAGGAGGCCCTCTCGGCGGCGCTGGACGAACTGCCGCCGCGATGTCGCCAGATATTCGTGATGCGACGCTTCGACGAAATGTCCACGACGACGATCGCGATCAAATTGCGGATCACGCCCCGGATGGTCCAGAAGCATCTGGGGCGAGCCGTCGCCCATCTATACGAGCGGCTGGCGCCCTTGCGGAGCGGTCAATGAGCCGCTTGCCATCCTTCAAATCGCTCGGCTCGCGCGCCGCGAGCGTGTTCGAAGCCGCGCTGGGCGGGCGTCGTCATCTGGTGCATCCGGACGATCTGGAAGAGGCCGACGCTTTCTGGGACTGGCTTGGCGGCCTCGAGCGCCCCGCCGGAACACCCGGAGCACCGCAGCAATCGTGGCGCCGCTTCGCGCCGGTTGCGGCGGCGCTGGCACTCATCGTGTCAGGCGCATTCTACTGGCAGTTTCAGGATCGCGCCGGAAGCGACTTCGTCGAATCCTATCAGTCCGCCCGCGCCGAACGGCGCCTGATCGAGCTTGCCGACGGCTCGGTCATCAATCTGGCACCGGCGAGCCGGATCGAGGTGCGATATGGTCCGGCGGAGCGCCGGATCAGGCTTCTGGGCGGGCGCGGGCTATTCGACGTTGCGTCCAACCCGTCGCGGCCGTTCGTGGTGGAAGTCGCCCAAGGCGAGGTGCGCGCTGTCGGAACTTCATTCGATGTGCTGGCCGGCAAGGACGAGACCGCCGTCACGGTGGTCGAAGGCGTCGTTCGCATCCTTCTCGCCAGCAAGGACAGGAAAATGGCGGGCGGCGCAAAAGAAGCCCGCAAGGGCGAATTTGTACGGTTCGGGACGAGTCGGAGCGGCGACAGCCAGGTGAGCTTCATCTCGCAGTCGAGCGGCACCGACGTGAACAGCGCGACCGCGTGGACACGAGGCGTGCTCATTTTCAGGGGCGAGCCGCTCGTGCGCGTGATCGAGACCGTCAATCTCTATTCGCAGGAGACTGTTCGTCTGGAAGATCCCTCGCTCGCGAATCTGCCGGTCTTTGGCGTTATCAGACAGGGCGACGCGTCGGCGCTCAAAGAGCTGATCGCCGAGCCCGACCTGATCGAGATTGCCGACGAGTAAGCGGACGACAGGACGCAGATGGCCGTTTGAAGACTGGCAGGTTTCGATAACGTGGCGCTCGATAGCTGCCATTCCCGGCACATGCCGTCGGGGCGAGGGCACCGCCAAAGCGCCCTCCCGCAGGTCCGGGTAGCCCGCCAACTCAATATGACGTCTGTATGTCCTGTAATTCTGGCAGCATGTTGCGCAGTGCTGTAGCGATATCCCATGGACCTCTATTCCCTCATCAAGACGCTGCACATTGTGAGTGCGACGATCGTGTTTGGAACGGGGATCGGCATTGCCAGTTTCATGTTCTTCGGAAGTCGCAGCCGCATTCCGGTCGAGCGCGCCTTTGCCGCACGCATGACGGTGAAAGCGGATTTCCTGTTTACCCTGCCTTCGGTGATCGTTCAGCCTCTGAGCGGCGCATGGCTGGTGTGGCAGGGCGGCTTCCTGTGGGACGATTATTGGCTGATCGTCACCTATGGCCTCTATCTGCTGGCAGCGCTGTGCTGGGTGCCGGTCGTCTTCATCCAGATACGCATGAAGGCGATGCTGGAAGCGCACGCGCGAGGCGAGGCAATTGA
>CBJKNR010000461.1:0-3001 GCA_966417555.1 uncultured Sphingopyxis sp. | reverse complement strand
GTGGCCCTGATAGGTGCCGTTGAGCACGCGGCTGCCGGTGGTGCCGCTGCCGAATTTGTCGAGCGCGTCCTTGCCCGCGGCGATGACATCCTCGTCGAAGGTCATGCCCATGTAGTTGTAGGTGCCGAGCAGGATCGTCTCGCGCCCGTTGCAGATCGCGACGGTCGGCGAGAGCACCTTTTCCATCACGAGGCTGAACGGATCGGTGACGCCGGTCGCAAGCAGCGCCTCGCGCTGCTGGATGAGGGGATCGAATTTCGAAAACAGGTCGGTCATTTGGGTTTTTCCGTGTGCCCCGGCAAAAGCCGGGGTCCAGATAGGTTGCGCTATGCCGCGATGGGCCCCGGCTTCCGCCGGGGTGCACAGATACTTAGCCCTGCAATTTCTCGACCGCGGCGACGAGTTGGCCGACATTTTCGATCTCGGCCTGCATGTTCATGCTGATGATGATGTCGAACGTATCCTCGACTTCGGCGACGAAATCCATGACGGTCAGGCTGTCCCATTCGAGGTCGCCGGCAAAGGTGGTCGCGTCGGTTAGCTCGACGCCCTTCTTGTTGAAGGGGGTGATCAGGCCGAAAATCTGGTCGCGCAGGGCGGTGCTCATGTGGTGCGTCCCATAGAGGAAGAAAAGTTGCGCGCGGGCATGCCGCGAAGGCCCTCGATTGGCAAGCGATTGCGGCGGGAACAGGGCAGCATCTTGCCGAGAAACGCGCGCCGTGCCATCGGTGTCGCGGGTCGAAGACGGGGACATGCCTATGCCAGACGATCCCAAGTCAGCACCGGGTGCGGGTTTTCCGCCGAACGCCGTGCATCTGGTGCGGACGACCCAGCAGATCACGATGCAATTGTCGCAGATGGCCGACCAGAAGGCGTCGATCCTGACGGGCGCCACCTTCGTCGTGTTCACGCTGGCGGTCGGGCAGGCGCGGACCGGGGCGGGTGCGCTCGCGATACCGCTCACCATCCTCGCGACTTTCTCTTTCCTGTCGGCGCTGCTTGCGGTGTCGGCAGTGTTGCCGCGCGTCGGCAAGGCGCCGCCCGTGGTGTACCGCGACGGCAAGGATCACAGCAATATCCTCTTCTTCGGCCGCTTCGCGCAGATGGACGAGGACGACTATATCGCGGCGGTGAAGGCGCGGCTGCGCGACGAGGAGGATATGTACGAGACGATGTTGCGCGACACCTATCAGAACGGCATCGTCCTCGCGCGGCGCAAATATCGTTATCTGGCCTATGCCTATCGGTTATTCGTCGTCGGGCTGACGCTGACGTTTGTGGCGTTCGCCTATGAGATGGCGGTGATGTGGGGCGGATAAATACTTCGTCATTGCGAGGAGCCGAAGGCGACGCGGCAATCCAGAGTGTGCGTAAACCGCCCTGGATTGCTTCGCTGCGCTCGCAATGACGATGCGTTTTGAGGTCGTGTTGCCATTCCGCCACCCACCGCGACAAATTTCCTGCTGCCGCCCGGCCGCACTTGAACCGTAACATTTGCCCGCCTATCCGGGCCGGCTATGCTTCAGCAGACCACCCCCCTGACCGCGGACATGCCGCAGGGTCTCGGCGCCGAATTCCGCGCGACGCTCGCGCTCGCGGTACCGCTGGCGGCGGCGAACCTGCTGCAGATGCTGGTCCATGCTGTCGACGTGATCTTCGTCGCGCGGCTCGGCGACGCGGCGCTCGCCGCCTCATCGCTCGGCGTCGCGATTTTCGGCTTGCTGCTCTGGACAGGTACGGGGCTGATCGGCGCGTCGGCGCCGCTGATCGCTGCCGAACTCGGCCGCCGCAAGCATGCGGTCCGCGAGGTGCGGCGCACGGTACGCATGGCGCTGTGGATTTCGGTGCTCGCCTCGCTGCTCTTCATGGGCATTTGTGCGGCGGGCGGGCCGATCATGATCGCGACGGGGCAGCCCGCCGAAACCTCGGCACGCGCCGCGAGCTTCCTGCTCATCCTGATGTGGGGCCTGCCGCCGATGATCGCGGCCGCGGTGCTGCGGATCTTCGTCTCGGCGCTCGGCCGGCCGACCATTGCAACGGCGATCACCTTCGGCGCGCTTTTCGTCAATGCGCTCGGCAACTGGATGCTCGTCTTCGGCAATCTCGGCATGCCCGCGCTCGGCCTCCACGGCTCGGCGATCTCCAGCGTGCTGACGAGCACGCTGATGCTGCTCGCCTATATCGTCGTGATCCAGACCGACCGGCGGCTGCGGCGCTATCACCTGTTTGGCAATCTGTGGCGGAGCGAATGGGCGCGCTTCGTCGAGATATTGCGCATCGGCACGCCGATCAGCCTGACGATTCTGGCCGAGGCGGGGCTGTTCACCGGCGCCGCCTTCCTGATGGGACGGATCGGCGAGGCCGAACTCGCCGGCCACACGATCGCGCTACAGGTCGCCGCGCTGACCTTCCAGATCCCGTTCGGTATCGCGCAGGCGTCGACAATCCGCGTCGGGCTGGCCTATGGCGCGCGCGACCACCGCGCGATCGGTCATGCGGGCTTTGCGTCGCTCGCGCTCGGCATCGGCTTCATGGCCGCGATGGCGGTGCTGATCTGGCTCTTCCCGTCGCTTGTGCTGTCGATCTATGTCGACGTCGATGCGGCGCGCAACGCGGCGATGGTCGGTTTCGCGATGCAGTTCCTCGTCGTCGCCGCCGCCTTCCAGCTCTTCGACGGCGCGCAGGCGGTGGCCGCGGGCGTGCTGCGCGGGCTGCAGGATACGCGCACCCCGATGATCATCGCGATCTGCGGTTACTGGATCGCGGGTTATGGCACCGCCATCTACCTCGGTTTCTGGACTCCGCTCGCCGGCGTCGGGGTGTGGATCGGGCTCGCGGTCGGGCTGGTTGTCGTCGCCGCGCTGCTCATCACGCGCTGGCGGATGCGCGCGCGTCTCGGGCTGCTTCCGGTGTAATTTTTTCCACTTGCGTGGAAAGGCGGCACCGGCCCGCTCCCCCTCCCGGCCTCCCTGACGATAGTAGCCTATGGGAGGCCGGGAGG
>CBJKNR010000460.1:0-3025 GCA_966417555.1 uncultured Sphingopyxis sp. | reverse complement strand
TGAAGTCGCGGGCTTCCTGATAGCCGGCTTCGCCGGCGACCTGGATCTCGTCGATTTCCTTGTTGTAGAGGTCGCGCAGCGAACGCTTGATCAGCGAGCCTTCCTCGTAGACGAGGGTGGGCGCCTGCGAGCGCAGCGTCATGTCGCGCACGGTTTCCCACATCCTGATCAGGTATTCGAAGTCGCGCTTGATCTCCGGCTTGGTGCGCGAGGCGCCGGCGGTGCGCAGGATGATCCCCATGCCCTCGGGCACGTCGAGATCCTGCACCACCTCCTTCAGCCGCGAACGGTCCTGGGCCGAGGTGATCTTGCGGCTGATGCCGCCACCACGCGCCGTGTTGGGCATCAGTACGGCATAGCGGCCGGCCAGCGACAGATAGGTGGTTAGCGCCGCGCCCTTGTTGCCGCGCTCTTCCTTGACGACCTGGACCAGCATCACCTGGCGGCGGCGGATGACGTCCTGGATCTTGTAGCGGCGGCGCAGCGACATGCGGCTTTCGCCGTCCTCGTCGTCGCCCCGGCGCCCACGGCCGCGGCCCCGGCCGCCCTTGCGACCGCCCGGCCCGCGGCGCTTGCGATCGCCGCGACCTTCCCCGGTTCCTTCCGGGCCTTCTTCGCCATCCTCGGCGTCGGCGTGTTCGGCATCGCCGTCCTCGCTGTCCTCGTCACCATCCTCGCCGATGGTTTCGGGGGCGGGGGCGTCGCCATTTTCGTCGTCATGATATTCGACGTCGGCAACATCGCCCTCGAGTTCGTCGAGATCCTCCTCGGCGCGCTGCGCGGCGGCGGCGGCATGTTCGGCCTCTTCGCGCAGCAGCGCGTCGCGGTCTTCCTTCGGAATCTGGTAATAGTCGGGGTGGATTTCGCTGAACGCGAGGAAACCGTGGCGATTGCCGCCATATTCGACGAACGCCGCCTGCAGCGACGGTTCGACGCGGGTCACCTTGGCCAGATAAATATTGCCCTTGAGCTGCTTGTGCTCGGCGGATTCGAAATCAAACTCCTCGATTCGGTTGCCCTTGGTGACGGCGACCCGGGTTTCTTCCCGGTGCCGCGCGTCGATCAACATGCGCGTGGTCATTATATACACTCCAAGCGCGCCTTGGCGCGCCATCAAAAAATCCCGCTAACCCTCCTTGCGGAAGGCCGCGGCGGATACGGGTGAAAGGAAAAAAGACGTTATTGCCGCGGGGGGCCTGCGTCCGGTCCTGGACGCGCATGCGGTCTTCAAATCCGGCGACGACCGGGGCGAAAGCGCCCGCGTCGGGATATGAAGAGGGCATGGCAAGCCTCATGCGGCATCAACCTGTTACGGGATGAGCGGGCGGGCAGGGCGGGCGTGCAAGCGAACGCCCCGACTGTCCGGTCAACCGGGTGGACTGGCGGCAGGTCGCCCTTCCCCGCATGTCCGGCGCCAAGGCGGCCTTGATCCGCAAGCTTGCGGAACAGGCCTTCCCCTCAAAAGGCCGGACGGCACCGGGAACGACACCGTCAGTGATGGCGTGCTAGCATCGGCACGGGCCGACGGCAACCACAACCGCCGCCAAAGATGGTAAGCCTGTCACACTGTTGCAAGAATGCCATTCGCCGCGGACGCATCATATCGGCGATTAATCTTGCCGATCGGCAAGCATTTGACGCACCATGGCTAGGGTCAGGATCCATTAATTGCACGTTCGAGGCGTCGAAATGGCGAAGATATCGGGTTCGGGTGGCCGCCGCGGGTAGCATCGCTACCCGCAAGGTCGCACGGGCCCGAGATCGAAGCCATTTCGGCGTCCCTTCGGGATTTGACCGATTTTGTCCATTGCTTCGTCGGCAAGTCTTGAAATATTGACATATTCCTGCGCCTTGCCTCCTCGCACTGAACAAAATCGCTTCAAACCTCGATCGTGCAATTAATGGATTCTGACCCTATTGACGGGTTTATCCTGATCCGCCGCGGGGGCCGTATGTTTTCGAATCAGCACTGGACCATCATGCGCCGCGAACGGCATGGACGCGGCATGAGCCTGCTTGTCCTGCTTGGCCTGATCGCGACCCCGCCCCCGGCACTGGCGGGCCGGCCGGCCGTCGGCCCGGCGTTCGACCGGCCGCGCGGCGAAATGCAGATTCCCGCGAGCTTCAGGGCCAAACGGCCCGGGAAAAGATACAGCGTCACCGTACCGATCGGCAAGCCGAAGCCCTCGGTCGCGCTGCCGCGGATCGAGGGGCCCGCGGACGGCCGCCTGCCGCTGGTCGTGATCGACGCGGGGCATGGCGGGCACGATCCGGGCGCGATTTCCCCGCACAGCGGCAAGCGCGAGAAGGATATCGCCCTTGCGATCGCCCGCGCGATCCGCGACGACCTCATCGCATCGGGCCGTGTCCGCGTCGCGCTCACGCGCGCGGACGACCGCTTCCTCGTGCTCGAGGAACGCTACGGGATCGCGCGGCGGCTCAAGGCCGACCTGTTCATTTCGGTCCACGCCGACGGGGCGGAGAATGAACAGGCCAGCGGCGCGTCGATCTATACCCTGTCCGAAGTCGCGTCCGACCGCGAGGCGGCGCGGCTCGCGGCGCGCGAGAACAGGGCGAATATCATCAACGGCGTCAACCTTGGCGCGCACAGCGGCGATGTGTCGTCGATCCTGCTCGACCTTACCCAGCGCGAGACGATGCAGGTCTCCTCCGACTTCGCCCGATTGCTCCAGCGCGAGGCGTCCGACGAGGTCAAATTCCGTACCACCGCGCATCGCTTCGCCTCGCTCATCGTCCTCAAGGCGCCCGATGTTCCGTCGATATTGTTCGAAACCGGCTTCATCTCGAACAAGGTGGACGCCGAGTTCCTCGCGTCGCCTGCCGGGCAGAAAAAGGTCGCCCGCGGGGTCCGCGACGCGGTGCAGATCCATTTCGCGCGGCGGATTGCAGCGCGTTAGGCGCCGTTTTTGCACTTGTTTCCCGTCGGCAGCGCCGCGTTCGCCCACGGCGGCTTTGGGGTGGGAAGCGGACCTTAGATCCTCCCCACTTGTGGGGAGGTGGCAGC
>CBJKNR010000459.1:0-3043 GCA_966417555.1 uncultured Sphingopyxis sp. | reverse complement strand
GATTGACTCCGCCAAGGGGCAGCGCCAAGGCTCGCAGCGTCTGTCGGATCGCGCAAGGGATTCGACCGGCCGCGCGGGAGAGCGCGGGGGCGACCCCGCCACCGAAGGAGCAACCGCCCCGGAAACTCTCAGGTCAAGCGGACCGCGCGGGCTGGAACGGACACTCTGGAAAGCGTTCCGGCCATTTCTGCCGGAACCACCGAAGGGGTAACTCCATGCCAACCCCCTGACGAGGGCGCATGGAGGAAAACTCTCAGGTTCCCGTGACAGAGGGGGCATGGCGACAGCGCGGCACCGGGCCGCGCCTTGCCGTGTCAACGACGGGAGTATGATATGCGCGAAGAGGATGAAGTTGCGATCGAAACGGCGACCTTGCCGCTCGACGCCTGGCACCGCGCGAAGGGCGGCCGCATGGTTGAATTCGCCGGTTACTGGATGCCGATCCAGTATGAAGGCATCATGGCCGAACATCTCTGGACGCGCGAAAACGCCGGCCTGTTCGACGTCAGCCATATGGGGCAGCTGCAGCTTTCGGGCGACGGTGTCGCCGAAGCGCTCGAGGCGCTCGTTCCCGGCGATATCTCGGCGCTGAAGCCCGGCCGGATGCGCTACTCGCTGCTGCTGGGCGAGGACGGCGGCATCCTCGACGATCTGATGATCACCAACGAGGGCGACCAGCTCGGCATTGTCGTCAACGGTGCGGTGAAGTGGGACGATATCGGCCACCTGCGCGAAAATCTGCCCGACGATATCACGCTCAACCACAATGAGGATTACGGCCTGCTCGCGCTGCAGGGGCCGAAAGCGGTCGATGCGCTTGCGCGGCTGGTGCCCGAGGCTGCGACGCTTGTCTTCATGCAGGCGGCGCGCGCGACGTGGCAGGGCCATGCGATCGCGCTGAGCCGTTCGGGCTATACCGGCGAGGACGGGTTCGAGATTTCGCTTCCGAACGAGGTGCTCGAGGCTTTCGCCGATGCGCTCTGCACAATGGAGGAAGTGAAGCCGATCGGCCTCGGCGCGCGCGACTCGCTGCGGCTCGAAGCCGGGCTGCCGCTCTACGGCCACGACCTCACCCCCGCGATCGACCCTGCCGAAGCCGACCTCGGCTTCGCGGTCAGCAAGCGCCGCCGCGAGGAAGAGAATTTCCCCGGCGCCGCGCGCATCCTCGGCCATCTCGAAGACGGCCCGCCGCGCAAGCGTGTGGGCCTGCTCGTCGACGGGAAACTGCCGGTGCGCGAGGGCGCCAAGCTGTTCGACGGCGAGGAGGAGATCGGCGTCGTGACCTCGGGCGGTTTCGCTCCCAGCGTCGGCGCGCCGATCGCCATGGGCTATGTTCCGCGCGACCATGCCGTGCCCGGCACTGCGGTCGCCGCCGAAGTGCGCGGCAAGCGTGTCCATTGCACCGTGACGGCGATGCCGTTCGTTCCGCATCACTATGTTCGTAAAACAGGAGGTTGACTGATGCCGCGTTATTTTACCGAAGAGCATGAGTGGATCGACGTCGACGGTGACGTCGCGACGGTCGGCATCACCGACTTCGCGCAGGGCCAGCTTGGCGACATCGTCTTCGTCGAGGTTCCCGACACGGGCGCCGAACTCGCCCAGGGTGGCGACGCTGCGGTGGTCGAATCGGTGAAGGCGGCGAGCGACGTCTATGCCCCGGTCGACGGCACCGTGACCGAAGGTAACGGCCAGCTCGAGGAGGATCCCGCGCTCGTCAATTCGGACCCCGAAGGCGAAGGCTGGTTCTTCCGGATGACGCTTGGCGACAAGAGCCAGCTCGACGGCCTGATGGACGCTGCGGCGTACAAGGCCTTCTGCGACGCCCTGTAACCGATCGCCCCTCCCGCGGGCGGGAGGGGGAGGGATTGCGATGACCGACGCCGCGCCGAGCAATTGCCGCCTGATGGTGGCGACGCCCATCTATGAGGGCGCGCAGGGCACCTATGTCCGCGCGGCGCTCGACCTCGCGCTGCGCGCGCAGGCGATGGGCATGCCCGTGCGGTTCGAATTCATCCTCTACCAGCCGTCGATCACCCGCGCGCGCAATATGCTGACCGCGATGTTCCTCGCGAGCGACTGCACGCACCTGCTGTTTGTCGACGCCGACATCGATTTCACCCCCGACGATGTGTTTTCGATGGTGCGGGCAATGGATGGGCATGCCGAAGTCGGCGTGCTTGGCGCGGCCTATCCGCGGCGCATGGTCAACTGGCGCGGCGTGGCGCGCGCGGTCGAGCTGGGTCTTGTGAAGGAGAATCCGGCCGAGCTTGCGCGTTTTGCGGGCGAGTTCGCGCTCCATTTCCTGTACCCCGACCGGAATTTCAGGATGACCGATCTTGTCGAGCTCTCGCGGCTCGGCACGGCGATGATGCTGATCCGGCGCGCGGTATTCGAGGGGCTCAAGTCGGCGCTTCCCGATCTCGTCTTCCGCCCCGACCCCGCGGAGCGGCAGGCGCACGGCGTCGGGGATCTCGAACCCGCTTTTTTCTGCCCGCTCATCGAACCCGAAAGCCGCGCCATGCTTTCGGACGACTATGCCTTTTGCCGCCGCGTCCGTGACGCGGGCTTTCGTATCTGGCTCGCGCCGTGGGTTCGCACGACCCATGCCGGACCGACCGTCTTTACCGGAACGCTCGCCGATACTGCCCAGCTTTATTCCGTCAATCCAGCTTCTTCCCCGGAGTAGTTCATGCGTTATCTCCCTCTCACATCCGATGATCGCGCGGCGATGCTGAGCGCCGTCGGTGCCTCGTCGATCGACGATCTGTTCGCCGATGTGCCGGCCGATGCGCGGCTCGACGGCCCGATCGCCGGTCTGCCGAACCATGCCAGCGAGCTCGCGGTCGAGCGCCATATGGGTGCGCTCGCGCGCCGCAGTCGGGCAGCGGGCGAGGGCCCCTTCTTCCTCGGGGCCGGCACGTACGCGCACTACCTGCCCAGCGCCGTGGATGCGCTGGTATCGCGCGCGGAGTTCACGACCTCGTACACGCCCTACCAGCCGGAGATCAGCCAGGGCACCCTGCAGGCGATCTTCGAGTGG
>CBJKNR010000458.1:0-3044 GCA_966417555.1 uncultured Sphingopyxis sp. | reverse complement strand
GGACGCGCGCCGCCGCCGCGCCAAGAAAGCGAGGCAAGAGCGCCCGCGCGGCCTCGGGACAAAAGCGCGAACTCTGGAGGCGGCAGGCCGCCGCCAGTGTGCGCTCCGCCAGGCCCCGCTCCTTATCGGGCGTGCCTGTCAGCCATGGTCAATCCCTCGAATTTACGGACGTCCTCGTGTCAGCGCACCCGATCCGCCTCAGACGCCCGGATCCGCGCCGAACGGCCGATTGACGACCGCCAGCACCGCCTCCGCGGCGAAGACGCGGTTGCGGCGATACCCCGTGCGCTCGACGAGGATACCGGCATCGACGAGCTGGTTGATCGCCGTGAGCGCCTGGGGCCGCGAAACATCGAGTTTGCCGGCCAGCCGTTTGAGCGTGATCACGGGATAGTCGACGAGCAGGTCGAGAGTACGTAGCGAAGCGGAGCCCGCACGATATTTGCGGCGCCCTCGCCACTCGTCGGCCAGCTGTTCGAGCGCCGTGCGCGTCGCGAAAAGCTCTTCGACGGTGCCGCTTACCGCGTCGGCGAGATAGGCGACGAGCGGCGTCCAATCGAGCCGCTGCTGCGCGGCCTTGAGGCCGTCATAATAGCCTGTGCGGTTGGCCGCGATATAGGGTGCAAGATAGAGCGGGACATGGCCTTCGGCCGCCATCATCATCGGCAGCAGCAGGCGGCCGACGCGTCCGTTTCCGTCGCTGAAGGGGTGGACCGCCTCGAAATGTGCATGGGCAACCGCCATGCGCGTCATGAGGCTTTGCGTCAGCGCCTGCATGCCTTCGCAGCGCATATAGGCCGCCGTTTGCTCAAGGCAGGCGCCGACCTGGCCGGGAGGTGCGGGATTATAGGTCGATGTCGAGATATGTCCCGTTCCGCCGATCCAGTTCACGCTCTGCTTGAACGCGCCGGGTACGTCCCGATAATCGGGATCGTGGCGCATCGCCTCGCGATGCAGTTCCCGGATCAGGTCGACGGTGAAGATATCGCTTCCGGCGCACGCCGCGCGGGGCAACATGCGATCGAGGGTCAAGGCATAATCGCGCACCTGCCGCGCAGCGGCACGTGCTTCGTCGTCATGCTCCTCGACCATGAGCAGCTCGCTCAGCGTCGAATGGGTGCCTTCGATCGCCGAGCTGTCGACCGCTTCGCGGCGACTGAGCGTCCGGCTGATGATATAGGGATCGGAGACTTGCTTCGCCAAGGCCTGAACGCGCCCGAGCATCGTCAGCGCCCGGTCATGGGCGAGCTGCGCGCCCTGGATCGGGAGCGCGTCCTCGGGCGGAGGCAGAGGTATGACGCCATAATGGCTGTCATGCGGCGCAGGATAGCGGACCAGTTGCTCGCGAACCGCGGGTGCGAGGTGATTGTTCATTAAGCCTACCCAAGCGGGTGAATATGAGTGTTTTAATAAGGGTTAATGCATAAAACCTCAACAAGAATTTGGTATGAAGAGCTTTAGTTAGGGTTAAGGGCACGCCCCAAGCTCCTCAGGGTTGTAAAAAAGCATAGAAAGCGAACCCTATTGGAATTGGCTGCTATGCGTCTGCATCCTAAGCTGGCCGGCAGGGGACTTTCCGCTTTTGGGAAAAATTGGCGGAAAATGGTAATGTCGGCTGTCTCAGCCTTATCCGGGCAATGCGCGATTATATATGTCCACCGGTCCCGGATATTCACTTCCGTCGTCTCTTCCGACTTCGCGCGCGATCAGCGCGTTGACCATGGCGTTCAGGCGCAAAACGTTGCGCCGTTGATCCGGATGCAATGCGAGATTGACTATCTCGTTCGGGTCGGCCTGCGTGTCGTACAGCTCGAGATCGTTGTTCTCCGCCAATTCTTTCCAGCTTCGCGGTTGCTGATGATGCTCCGGCGCAAAATAGCGCGCGAACTTCCAGCGACCGTCGTGGACCCCGCGGTGCAACCGGCGGCGCGACAGGTCGAAACGGTCGACGAACGGCGCGGTCGCGGGCTGGCCGGCCTTCGGCGCCCAGCCATAGGCCACCGCATAGTTGAACAGATGTCCCCGAATGTCGCGCTCGGTCCGCGCATCGGGATCGGCGAGCAGCGGTGTTGCGTCGATGCCCGGCAAATCCGGAAAATGCTCCTTTCGCCAGCCCGCATCCTTGCCGCCGAGCGCGAGCAGCGTCGGGGCGATATCGATCGCGCTCATCAACCGGCGCGAGCGGCGGCCGCCCGGCGAATCGGGGTGGACGATGATCATCGGCACGTTCGTTTCCTCGCGGTAGATCGTGCCCCCCTTCTGCCGCACCCTGTTCGCGCCGGCGCGCTCGCCGTGGTCGGAGGTGTAGACGATGATCGTATTCTCGAGCTGCCCGCTCGTCTCGAGCGCCCAGAGGAGTTGGCCGATCCGCCGGTCGACGTCGCGGATGCAATTATAGTAATAGTTGCGGAAACGTCGCCACGACGCCTCGTCGTCGTGATCGAGCGTCCCATAGGTACGGAGGTTCGATTGGGCGATCGCGCGGTGCGCCTCGGGCTTGCCGCTCAGATCGTCGCGATAGAAGCTCTCGGGCAGTTCGAAGCCATTGTCCTCGGCGTAGAGCGGATCGCCCGGCTCGCGGCGCAAGGGTCCCAGAAGATAGGGGTGTGTACGCGTCTCGGTCTGCTTGCCCGTCGCGTCGTAGAACATGATGTCGTGCGGGTTGAGCAGGCCGACGACCATGAACCACGGCTTGCCGCCAGCCTTGGCGCCGCCCTTGAAATCGAGGATGCTGCGCGAGGCGTCGGCGGCGATATATTGATCGTGCCGATAGCCGTCCCACGTCAGGCCTACCGCCTCGCCGTCGAAGCCGTAATCGTCGAAGCCATATTCTTCCATGGCCTTTTCGGTGGCGGGATAGATCATGCCCGACACCTGGTTCCAGTTCCGCTTCTCGTTGATCGGCGAAAGATGCCACTTGCCCTTGTAGCTGGTGTAATATCCCGCCGCGCGCATCATGTGGCCGAGCGTCGGCAGATCGGTCGGCAGCACCGGATCATCGGCGCCGCTCGAATTCAGATAGATGCCGGTGCGCTGCGTATGAT
>CBJKNR010000457.1:0-3056 GCA_966417555.1 uncultured Sphingopyxis sp. | reverse complement strand
GCCATATTGAGCGACCTGGCGCCGCCCGCAACGATCATCTTCGCTCCGCCGCCGAACAGCAGCACGAGCAGCAGCACCACGAAAAGGAATTTGATCAACCGTCGTCCTCTGGAAACCGGCCCCGCCATCTCCCCGCGCCCTACAGGGCGGCGCGGCCGGGAACAAGCAGGCCGACAATGCTGCGCCCACTTTCGGGACAGGCTCGCCACCTTTTCGGCGCTCGCGCGTAAGACAGGGCGATGACCAGCAGCTTCTCCCGCCCCGCTCTCATCTGCAACCTGCGCAGCGGCAGCTCCGACGAGGCCCTCGTCGATCGTTTGACAGGGATATGCAGCGGGGCCGGCGCGCCGCTCGTGTCTGCCATCATCCTCCCCGATGACGATCTGCCAGCGGCGACCGTGCTGGATGAGCAAGGCATCGACCTGGTGCTGGTCCTGAGCGGCGACGGCACGCTCAACGCCGCGGCAAGCAAGCTCGAAACCTGGGGCGGCGCGATGCTCCCGCTTCCCGGCGGGACGCTCAACCTGTTCCACAAGACGCTGCATGGCGACCGCAGCCCCGAGGACATCCTGCACGATGCACTCGCCGGCAAGGCGCGACGCGTCCATCCGCCGACGATCCTCTGCGACGCGGGGCGCGCCTATATCGGCGTGATCGCTGGGCCGACGACGGCGTGGGCCGAGGTGCGCGAGCAATTTCGTACACTCAGCCTCAGCGGCCTTGCCGAAACGATCCCCGATGCGATCGACGCAACGCTCCACGGCGATGGCGTCCGCATCCGCGGCTCGGACGAGGTGTTTCAGGCGATCAACCTGACGCCGAAGGCCGACCGCATCCTTGCCGAGGGACTGATCACCGACAGCGCGGGGTCGATCCTTCGCCACGGCATCGCCTGGCTCGGCGGCGACTTTCGCGAAGGCCCGAGCGTCGACCTGTCCGAACGCCGCGCGGTCGTTATCGAAGGCAGCGGAACGATCGGCCTGCTGCTCGACGGCGAGCCCGCCGAATTGCCATCGGGCGCGACCTATCGCCTCGAACCGAGCCCGCTCGCCTTCCTTGCGACGGCATGACGCGGCTCTTCCACATCAGCGATCTGCATTTCGGGCTCGAGGACCCCGCCGCACTCGGCTGGTTCACCGATTGCGTCCGGACCGAGCGCCCCGATGCGGTGCTTATCACCGGCGACCTGACGATGCGCGCGCGCAGCCGCGAGTTCGCCGCGGCATGCGACTGGATCGGCGCGCTCGACGTGAAGGTCACTGTCGAGGTCGGCAATCACGACCTGCCCTATTTCAACCCCGTCGAGCGCTTCTTCTTCCCCTATCGCCGCATCCGCGGGATCGAGCGGCTGGTCGAACGCGAACTCGATCTGGTGGGCGTCGCAGTCGTCCCGCTCAAAACCACGGCCCGCGCCCAATGGCGGCTCGACTGGTCGAAGGGTTGGGTGACGGGGCAGGCGCTGGAAAAGACGCTCGCTGCGATCGACGCGCTGCCGCGCGGCACGACGGTGCTAGTCACCGCGCACCATCCGCTGGTCGAGGCCGGAACCAAAGGGCGCGCGCTCACCCGCGGCGGCAATCGCGCGCTCACCGAGCTCGCGCGGCGCAAGGTCGGCGCCGTGCTCACCGGCCATGTCCATGACGCCTTCGACATGGTGAAGGAAACGGCGGCGGGACCGATCCGCATGATCGGCGCCGGAACATTGTCGCAGCGCATCCGCTCGACCCCGCCGAGCTTCAACGACCTGACGGTCGAGGGGGCTGCGATCGACGTCCGCGTGCGCAATCTCGAACATGTGCCCACGCCCGATATGCAGATCGACGATGTGCCGCCCGACGCGCTGCCGCCTCGCACGCCCGGCGAACCGGTCGCGCCCGTCGCGGCCGTGCCGCCGGTCGATCCACCGGTCCATTGACGCCGCCCATTGACGCATTTGGGCATCCCGTTACGTTGCAAGAAAAAACGGGATGAGGACAATGCTGACAAAAGGCGACGATTTTCCGTTGCACCAGACCAGCGAACCGATCGCGTTCGCCGGAACCGACCGCAACTTCTACGACCGCTATTTCTTCAACGGCTATAGCCCGGACGGGTCGATCTTTTTCGCCGCCGCGATGGGATTTTACCCGCAGCTCGGCATCGTCGACGCCAGTTTCTGCGTCATCGCCGACGGGGTGCAGCATAATCTCCGCGCCAGCCGCCGCTCCGGCGGCGAACGGCTCGACCTGTCGGTGGGCCCGATCGCGCTCGACATCGATATCCCGCTCGAAATCGTCACGCTGCGCATCGCGCCGAACGACGGCCCGCTCGCAGGCGAGCTGCGCTTCACCGGCCGCCACTTCCCGATTCTGGAGCCGCGCTTCATCCGCCGCAACGGCACGCGCCTGTTCATGGACTATACGCGCATGACGCAAAACGGCCATTGGTCGGGCTGGCTGTCGGTCGATGGCGAGCGCGTCGATGTCGGCACTGATTGGGCGGGAACGCGCGACCGCAGCTGGGGCGTCCGCCCCGTCGGCGCGAGCGAACCGCAGCCGCCACCCGAAGGCAATTTCACCCAATTCTTCTGGCTGTGGACACCGTGCAATTTTAACGACCGTTCGTTCTTCTTCCACAGCAACGACGACGGGGCGGGCAATCCGTGGAACCGCCGCGCGGTGATCGCCGGCGCTGGCGGCATCGAACAACATTTCGATGCCGCGACCTTTGGTGTCGACTGGCAAAGCGGATCGCGGCGTATCGCGCGAATGACCGCCGATCTCGGCGCCGGGCGCTCGCTGGCCCTGACGCCGACCGGCCCCGTCTTCGCGATGAGCGGCCTCGGCTATACGCATCCCCAATGGGGCCACGGCCTTGATCATGGCCCCGACATCGCGGTCGCGCACGACAGCCTTTCCGCGGCCGAGCGCGGCTGGGGCAATCCGCTTGCGATGCACATTCAGGCGCTCGTCGCCGCCGAACTGACCGACGGAGACACCACGCACCGCGGCGCCGGCGTGCTCGAACAATTGTTCGTCGGCCCGCACGAACCCACTGGCCTCTCGTGCCTGATGGAC
>CBJKNR010000456.1:0-3059 GCA_966417555.1 uncultured Sphingopyxis sp. | reverse complement strand
CCGAGATCGAGATCGAGATCGAGACTGAAGGTGCTGTTCGCCTGATAATCGGGATTCTTGTGGTGCGAATAATAGGCGCCGACCAGCCCCTGCAACGCCCCGGTATCGAAGGTCAGCCGGACCTCCTGGCTGAAAATCTTCTGGTCGGTCGAATAGTCGCCATAGGCTTGATCCTCGCGGCGCAGGTCGCCGTCGTATACGGCAAAGGTCTTGAGGCGATTATAGGTGCTGATCGACGACAGCGTGAATATGTCGCCCAGCGGCAGCGAGGCATCGAGCGTGAACAGGTCGGTACTCGTCTTCGTATAGGTTTCGCGGTTCGCCTCGACCGTGCGGCGCTTCCAGCTGTCCGGCAGATCGGTGAAACTGTAGCCGCGCCCGTCGTTGCCGAAGTGCCGGTCATAGAGATAGGAGGCGACGATGCGCAGTCCGCCGGCGCCGCCGGGGGTGAAGAGCAATTTGGCCCGCACGACTTCGCTGTTCGATTTCGCATAATCGCCGCCGGTGACGCTGTTCTTGATCAGCCCGTCGCCGCGCGCCAGTTCGCCCGCGACGCGAAACGCCAGCACATCGCCCACGATCGGCCCGCCGACCGCCGCGGCGAGGCGATATTCGCCGTCGGCATCGGTGATCATCGCGCGCGCCTTGCCGCGCCACTCGAAGCTCGGGTCGGCGGTCTTGAGGATGATCGACCCCGCCAGCGCGTTGCGCCCCTGCAGCGTCGATTGCGGCCCGCGCAAGATTTCGACCTGCTCGAGGTCCCACAGGTCAAGCGGGCCGCCGCCGCTTGCTTCGCGCGGGAGCGGCGATCCGTCGAGATAGACGGTCGCAAGGTCGCCGAGCCCGGTGCCCGAGACGTTGGTGCTCGAAATACCGCGGATGTTGAAACCCGATTCGCCCAGGGTCGATGCGACGTTCGCGGTGCGATCGATCAGATCGTAAACCGAGACCAGATTCTGGCGGTCGATCTCGTCAGCCGTGAAGACCTTGACGCTCGTCGGCGTGTCCTGAAGCGAGCGGTCGAATTTCAGGCCGGTGACGACGATCTCGCTGCTTTCGCCCGCATCGCCGGCATCTGCAGCCGCATCGATCGCGGCTTCCTCGGCATGCAGCGGCATCGCGGTCGCCGCGAGCATCAGCGCCAGTACCGGCCGGAAATTCTTCGCCATTGTCTTTAGCTCCCCGCTTAGCTATCGAAGGGCCCGCTATTGCTATTGCGAATGCGTGTCAATAGTGAGACCGGAAAGACTTAGGGGGACATATGGAAGACACTCCGGCGCTTTTGCCGGCACTGCTGGTTGCCGCCGCGGCGGGCGCGGGTGCGTGGCTGCTCCGCCGTTCGTGGCAGGGCAAGGATCAGAACACCAGCCTTGTCGTCGGCGGCTGGCTGCTCATCCTCGCCGCGACGATCTTCCCCGCCTGGGTGCTTGGCCCTGCGCGCGGGCCTTTCATCGCGCTCGCGATCGTCTCGACCGCCGCGCTCGGCGTCGTCGCTGCCAATTACAGCGTCCGGCAGGCCAGGGCGCGCGCCGCGCGCGAAAGCCTCGCCCCCGAACCCTCCGACCGCGCAACGACCAAAGGACGCGAGACGCTCCGCTGGCTGCTGGCGGGTCCGATCGGCATGATCGCCGCGATGGGCGTCGGCATCGCCTATGCCGCGCTCGTCTCCGGCGAGCAGCAGACGCGGCTCGTCGTCGGCGGGCTGATCGTCCCTGTCGCGTGGGGAGCCTGCATGGCGTGGACCCTCGCCGACAACCGCATCATCCGCGCGACCGCCGTGCTCCCCGGCGTCGCGCTTGTCAGCTTCACCGCCGCCATCGTGCAGGGCTTCGCCTGACCGCCACCACCCCCAAGCCCAAAAAGCCGAAAGACCTGATGGCGCGCATCCCCGCGGGCTTCGTGCGCGCGGTGCTGCGCGGCCACAGCAGCCTCGGCCTCGCCTTTGCCGCGCTCATCTACCTTATCTGCCTGTCGGGCAGCCTCGCGGTGTTCGCGCACGAGTTCCAGCGCTGGGAAAGCGCGACCGCGCCGCAGCTGACCGAGGCCAGCCCCGATGCGGTTCAGACGGCGTTCGAGGGCGCGATCGCCGCGGGCGGCCCGGGGGTCGAGCATGTCTATATCACGCTCCCCACCGCCGATTTCCCGCGCCTCCTCCTCCATGTCGACGCCGATGAGGACAGCCAGTTCCTCGCCGACGCCACTGGCAAGCTTGCGCCGCCCATGGATTTCGCGTGGACCGAGTTCATCACGCACCTCCACATCAACCTCCACCTGCCGCGCACCTGGGGCGGCTTCCTCGTCGGGCTGATCGGCGTCGCGTTGCTGTCCTCGCTCATCTCGGGCATCCTCGCGCACCCGCGCATCTTCCGCGACGCCTTCCACCTCCGGCTCGGCGGGTCGAAGCGGCTGCAGGAGGCCGACCTCCACAACCGGCTCGGCGTCTGGGCGCTGCCCTTTCACATCATCATCTCGCTCACCGGCGCATTCCTCGGGCTCACGACGATCATCGTGGGGGTGCTCGGCATGGCGATGTTCAACGGCGACGTGAACAAGGTCTACGCCCTCTTCATCCCCGCGCCCCCGGTCGACGATCCGCGCCCCGCGCCGGTGCTCGACCTTCGGCCGATGTATGCAAAGCTGCCGCAGGACGGTGGCCGCCTCACCTATATCTTCACCGAGCATCCGACCGAGACGGGCGGCGCCGCGCTGTTCAACGTCGATCAGCCCGATCGCATGGCGGGCGTCGACAGCTACGCCTTCCGCCGCGACGCGACGATCTACAATCGCGACAAGGCCAGCGAAAACAATCTCGGCGAGGACCTGCTCGGCGGCATGGGCCAGCTCCATTTCGGCTGGTTCGGCGGCGGGATCGTAAAGATCGTCTATTTCCTGCTCGGCCTCGGCCTCACCTATCTCGCCGCGAGCGGGGTCAATATCTGGCTCGCGCGCCGCCGCGACAAGGGCCGCCCCGCACCCGGCTGGGAGCGCGTCTGGGCCGCGACCGTCTGGGGCCAGCCCGCGGGGCTGGCTGCCGCCGCGGTCGCGGGGATCGCGGCCGC
>CBJKNR010000455.1:0-3069 GCA_966417555.1 uncultured Sphingopyxis sp. | reverse complement strand
CGCGAGGCACCGACGCGTTCGGCCTCGATACAGCAGTGAAACGTACCGAACACATTGTTCCGAAGGCCGGAAATCGGATTGGCCTCGACCAGCGGCACATGCTTGTAGGCCGCGGCATGGAACACGGTTTGCGGCAGGTGGCGATCCATGATGCGCGCGGCGACCATAGGCTCCGAAATGTCGGCAAGCTCCGCAATTATCTCGACCCCGCCTTCTGCCGCAGCGGTTTCCTCAAGCTCCGTGAAAATCGAGTAGAGGGCGAATTCCGACTGTTCGACAAGAATCATGCGGCGCGGGTTGCGCGCGAGAATCTGTCGGCACAATTCCGAACCGATGGAGCCCCCCGCGCCCGAAACGAGCACGACCTTGTCCTCGATCGCGCCCTTCAGGAGCAGTTCGTCCGGCGGGACGGCGTCGCGGCCAAGCAGTTCCTCGACCTGGACATCGCGCAAGTCGCGGACGGATACCTTGTCGTCGATGATGCTCGCCATGCTTGGCAGCGAACGGACCCGCACCGCATGGGGTTTCAGTTGCTCGACGATCTGCAATCGCCGTGATCGAGGGACACTCGGCAGTGCCAGAAGTATCTCGTCGAGCGCGAGCTCGCCGATAACCCGGCCGATGTCGCTTGTCCCGTAAATCCGCACGCCGTCGATCCGGTGCCCTTCGACCGTCGGATCATCGTCCAGATAGCCCGCGAGGGCCACATGGCCGTCCTGCCGGATCGCGAAGCCGAGTTGCTGCCCCGCCCGCCCGGCGCCGTAGATCGCCACGCGCTGACCGCGTTTCTGGCGGGCCACATGCAGGATGTCGACCAGTGCGTAGCGGATCGCGATGCGGCTGAGCGCAAGCAAAAGGAGGAAAATCATCGGCTGAAGCACGCCGATCGTACGCGGCACCCCCGCAATCCCGATGAACATGAATACCGTGATCATCGGCAGCGAAACCAGAAGGCAGGCGGCGGCCAGATCGATCATTGTCCGGCCACCCGCGAAGCGGATGATCGAGCGATAGATGCCGCACCAGCGGGCGGCGATCAGCCAGGAGGGGATAACCGTCGCCATGACGAGCCCGACGGCCGGGCTGACGAGATCCCATTCTCCGAGTCGGATGGAAAATGCCAGCCAGACCGAAATCAGGCAGAGCACAATATCCATGCCCAGCGCGATGAGGCGGCGGAGCGGACGCGGAAGGTCAGCCAGCCGGCGCAATCCAGCGACGATCGAGGATATGATGATGGTCGAGACGTCATCGGATCGCGGCCGGACCGTCATGGAAGCTGCCCAACTTTCGCAGAATTGGTCTGAATTACGGGGGCATTGCGTGTTGCCAAAAGCTCAACCCTTATCAACTTGTTCTCGCAGAGGCAGCGACGGACACAATTCCGGCCAATAAAGGTCACCTCATGGTCAGGCAACGGCAAAGGCAGGCTGTTGGAGGAGAGCCGTTTTCAACCGGTGTCCGGTATCGATAAAATGCCATGACCTTGTTCTACGCGGCCGTCCGGACCGGCTCGGGGACGCTTTGGGTCTTGAGGTAATATCTCGACGTCCCTTCGAGCACGATCGCCGTCAATATGCCGGATTGATAGGCGCCCGTGTCGATGCCGATCCGGTTCGGGCATTCGTCGACCTCGTCACGGATCGTATGCCCGTGGACGACCATGACCCCATGATCGCGTCCATCTTGCAGAAAATCTTCCCGAATCCAGCGCAGGTCAGCCAGCGATTGCCGTTCCAGCGATACGCCCGGACGGATGCCGGCATGGACGAAAACATAATCGCCGATCGCGATGAGGTCTTCACCTTGGCCGAGGAAATCGACATGCGTCGCGGGCACCATCGCAGGAAGCCGCTCCGCCACCTCCTCGAAGCTGGCGGAGGTCAGGTTCACCTCGTCCTTCCAATAGCTGCCGACCGTCGCATCGCCCCCGATCCGCATGAAATAGCGCAACCGGCGGACATCGCCCGTCAGCGCCGCCAGAAAACATTCTTCATGATTGCCGACCAGCAAGCGCAGATCCTCAAACTCGTCGCGCAGACGGATTGCGCGCTCGACCACCTCGGCGGATTGCGGGCCGCGGTCGACAAGATCGCCGAGAAGGATCAGCGTCACACGGGCTGGCCCCCGCGCCGCATTGTCGGCGCGGATCAGGTCGATGAGTTCGGCAAAGAGATCGTCGCGCCCATGAATGTCGCCGATCGCATAGACGCGCTGCCCCTCGGGAATGGCAAAACTGTTCCGCACAGGGGGAACCGACTTGCTCTTACGCTTCCAGAACATGAAAAGGGTCCAATTTCCAAACAATTTTCGCTGGCGACGCGGATGAACCGGGACCAATGCGCATAGGCCGCCCCTAGCCTCCCAGCCGGCAGGAGACAATAACGGCTTTATTGGGCAGACGTTGCACCCTTTGGCCAATGTCTTTCATATAGCGTCCGGGCCGGCTTAAGGGTGTCGCAATATTTGCTGCTTAATCAACCGTTAGTCACCCCGCTCATCACGCGATCGGGGCGGCCGGTGGCCGGAGAATCAGAAGATGAAGGTGATGACGGTCTTCGGGACGCGCCCCGAAGCGATCAAGATGTTTCCCGTTGTCCATGCCCTGCAGAAACGCGAGGGGATCGACGTGCGCGTCTGCGTTACGGCGCAACATCGCGAAATGCTCGATCAAGTCCTGGAAATCGCGCGAATTGTTCCCGACATCGACCTGGACGTCATGACGCCAGACCAGACGCTCGATGCGCTGCTGGCCCGGCTCGTCACCGGGCTCGGCGAAACCTTCGACCGCGAGAAACCCGACCGTATCCTCGTTCACGGCGACACGCTCACCACGATGGCAGCGACGCTCGCCGCCTATTTCCGCAAGCTACCCGTCGGGCATGTCGAAGCGGGCTTGCGCAGCGGCAATATCTATCACCCATGGCCCGAGGAAGTGAATCGCAAGGTCGCGGGCGCGGTCGCCGACCTTCATTTCGCGCCGACGGAAACCGCCGCGGCCGCCTTGCGCGCCGAAAATATCGACGCCGACCGCATCCATGTCACCGGGAACACCGTCATCGACGCCTT
>CBJKNR010000454.1:0-3072 GCA_966417555.1 uncultured Sphingopyxis sp. | reverse complement strand
ACCCTTCACCAAGGGCATGGGGACCGAGGATGGCAGCGGGCGCAGCGCCGACCCCGCCGACGTGCCGCGAGCGATCGCCGAGATCATGGCGATGCCCGCCGGCAAACGCCCCCTCCGCCGCGCGGTCCATCCCGGGAACAAGCCGCAGGAGGCGATCAACCGTGTGTCGGCCGAGGTCCAACTCGCCTGGCTCGGCGGAGGTCAGCTCGGACCGCTGGTCAAGGCGGTACATGATTGACGATGCTGCTATGTCATTAAGGCGTCACACGAATCTCTTCCTACCGACATGGTGAAGCCATGTAGCTGACACCTCCCCCTGCAATCGGTGCGCCACCTCATCCCGGACGATCCAGTCCGCGACTCAACCGAAAACAGGGGGACTGCATGTCACATCTTACCGACGAAGCCCGCGCGCCGTATCGCGACGAAACCGACAGCCTTCCAGGGCCCGACAGCCTCGAGGCGCTCGTCGCCAGAAATCCGTCGCGCCGCACGCTGCTGCGGAACGGCCTGTTCGGGCTGTCGGTCCTTCCGGCCATGGCCCTCGCCGCCTGCGACGACGCGAGCGGCGATCCGATCATCGAGGTTCCGCCGACGCCTACGCCGACGCCTACCCCCACCCCGACGCCGCCGCCGAGCTTCGCGGCAACCTTTGCCGCCGTCGCGGCGAATCAGGACGACAAGGTTACGGTGCCCAACGGCTACACCGTCGACATACTGCTGAAAGCGGGCGATTCGGTCGAGGCCGGCACGCCCTATTCGGGCAGCTTCCCCGCAACGCCGGCGATCGCCGAGAAATGGGCGGGCGGCAATCACGACGGCATGGAATATTTTGCCTTTCCGGGCGTCGACGCCAACAATCGCGGCATCCTCGCGATGAATTACGAATATCCCGACTTCAACATCCTGATGGCGGGCAGCTACAACGCCGCGACCGCGACCGCGGACCAGAAGGCGATCGCGCTGTCGGCGGTCGGCATCGGCGTCGTCGAGATCGCCAAGGGCAGCGACGGTAAATGGGCGGTCCAGCCGGGCTCGACCTATAATCGCCGCTACACGGGCAACAGCAGCTATCGCGCCGGCGGCCCCGCCGCGGGCCTGCTGTCGGGCAGCATCAAGGGCATGCTCAACAATTGTTCGAGCGGCCGCACGCCGTGGGATACCTATCTGACCTGCGAAGAGACAATGGACAATTATCTCGACCCGACGCAGCCCGCGACCAACTATGGCTGGGTGGTCGAGATCGATCCCCTGCGCGAACTCGCACAGCCGACGAAGCGCACCGCGATGGGCCGCTTCAACCACGAGAATGTCGCCTATATGGCGAATGCCGACCGCCGTGTGGCCTTCTATATGGGCGACGACACCACGCCGGGCTGCATCTATAAATTCGTCCCCGACCGCGCCTACAGCACGTCGAACCGCGCGGCGAACACCGACCTTCTCGACTATGGCACGCTTTATGTCGCACGCTTCAACGGCGACGGGACGGGCGAATGGCGCGCGCTCGTCGTCGGTCAGAACGGCCTGACCGCCGGCGCACAGGATCCGGGCAACGTCAGCCAGAGCACCACGCCGCCCGCGCCGACCACGGTCAATTTCAACAACCAGGCCGATGTTCTCCTCAACTGCCAGTCGGCCGCGCGCGTCGCCGGCGGCACTGTGATGGATCGCCCCGAATGGCTGACCGTCGCCCCCGACAACAAGGCGATCTATTGCACGCTGACCAACAACAGCGGCCGCCGCGTCACCGATCCCGCCAACCCGCGTGTCACCAACCTGCACGGCCACATCATCAAGTTCCGCGAGGAAGGCGATTCGCCGCTGGCCAACAAGTTCAGCTGGGAAATTTTCCTGACTGCGGGCGATCCGTCGCTCTCGTCGGGCGGCAGCAACCTCGTCGGCAATATCAACGGCGACACTTTCTCGAGCCCCGACGGCCTCCGCATCGACCCGCAGGGACGCATGTGGGTCCAGACCGACCACAGCGTCCCCGGCAACTCGGGCGTCGCCGGCCGGACGATCGACCAAGCTTTCGGCCATAATGCCATGTTCTACGTCGATCAGGCGACCAAGCAGTCGAAGCGCTTCCTCGTCGGACCGCTCGGCTGCGAGATCACGGGCCTTGCCTATACGCCCGACCTCAGGACCTTCTTTGTCAACATCCAGCATCCGACGGGCAACTGGCCGGTCGCGGGTCAGCAGCCGCGTTCGTCGACCATCGTGGTTCGCCGCACCGACGCCCAGCCGGTCGGCAACTGATCGGTCGGGGCCGGTCCTTCACGGCGGACCGTCCCCGCCCCGTTTTCGTCAATCGGCTTCGGGCGCCGGCGGTCTCGACGGAGGGGGTGGCGGCGAGCCGTCGCGCGTCTGCGACATCAGCGTCACGCACATCGTGCGGTGCACGGGATGCGCGCCGCAGGCGACGCCGGCGTAGCGGTGCGTTGCGCGGAGCAGACTGTGGCGATGCCCGCGATCGGGGACGCCATCGTCGATCAGCAGCTGGTCAACGACGCCCTCGGGCGTGTGGTGGCCATAGGTGATGACCTCGTTGACATAGGGGCCGCCGCCGCGCGCCTTCATCCGTTCGCCGGGGCCGCGCCCCTTTGTATAGTGACCGACCGCGCCCGATCGCGACTGGACCGCGACATGATCGGCCGCCGCCCGCGCCAGCGCGTCGCTCCATTCCAGCGTCGGCAGCGGTTTTTCGCGGCGGAGGTCGCGGATCGCCTCGTCGACCGCGACGACCCCTTCGCGCGTCATGATGTCGATCTCGCTATCGTCGTCGCTGACGAGCAGCTTGCCCTCGAATCGCGGGCGATAGTCGCCGAGATATTCGGTGTAGGCCGCAGGATCGCTGCGAAAGCGGTTGAGTTCGGCGAAAACCCCCTCCTCGAACCGGCTTTGCGCGAGGGCGGTGACCGTCACGCTCGAGGACAGGAGGATGGCGGCGGCAATCAGGAGGCGCGGTTTCGTCATGACAGGCGCGATAAAGCCGCAAGTCTGAACGGGGCGCAACGGCGAACGGCGCGGCAAAGACTGGCGCCCGGGGCAATCTGGCGCTAGGGGCGC
>CBJKNR010000453.1:0-3085 GCA_966417555.1 uncultured Sphingopyxis sp. | reverse complement strand
CGCGACATTCTCGCGCCCCGCCTCGCTGTCGTTGAGCAGGGTGACGACGCGGCGCCCCGCTTCCTCGGGCTTCACCAGATCGAGTGCGCGCAGGCACATGTCGCGCATCTCGGCATAGCGCCAGAGCGTCGGGCGATAGCGCGTCTCGGGCTCCCACGGCTCGATCGCATTGGCGCGCTTCCAGAAGGCGCCTGCATTGCGTGCTGCAAGTTCATGATAAAAGGCTTCGAGCTCAGGCGTATCGGTGACGCGCGCGCGGCCGAGCACATCGTCGCGCGGATCGATGATCGTGGAATTGCCTGCCATCATGGCGTCTCCTCGTCGGGATCGACGGGCTGCGCCTCGTCGACAAACAGGGCCGACGCACGGGGAGTCCGGTCGACCGTCAGGTTGAAGATGTCGAAGCGGTTATAGCCGCCGATGATGTCGTGCATCAGCTTGGGGCGGATGCACTCGCCAAGGTCGATGTCGGCATAAACGATGCCCTCCGCGTCGATCAGCGCTTCGCCCACCGGATTGCCGTGGGGGTCGATCACGCCCGACCACGCGCTGTTCGGGCGCGACAGCAACTCGCGGTTCTGCGGGCGGCCTTCGGACATCGCCGCGATAATCTCCTCGCTCACCGCCGAGCAGGCGACGATGGTGAAGACCTTGCCCTCGAAACTGTGCGCGGTCGCGCGGATCCTGATCGCCTCGGCCATATTGTAGGACGCGGGCGCCACGGGCAGCGCGATATAGTTGGCGACGTGGACGAGTTCGCCCTGCGACAGCAAGGCGAAGCGCGCGAGCGTGTTGGTATTCTCGCCGCACGCGAGCGTGCCGAGCGGCCCCACGGGCGTGTCATAGACGCGGATCGAACTGCCGTCGCCGCCCGCCCATGTCAGCTTCTCGGCCCAGGTCGGCACCAGCTTGCGATGCCGCCCGAGCAGGCTGCCATCGGCGCCAATGATCAGGCTAGTGTTATAGAGCGTGCCGACGCTCACCGGATCGCGCTCGTTGATTCCGATGACGACGGTGCAGCCATGATCGCGCGCCGCGGAGCACAGAGCGGCAACCTCGGGTCCGTCGACACGGATCGATGCGAGATAGAGCCGCTCGTGCCATTCGGCGCCCTCGATCGGCGTCATCAGCCAGTTCCAATAGGGGTAGGCGGACACGAACACCTCGGGGAAGGCGACAAGCTTTGCGCCATTGCCCGCGGCCTCGGCGACCAACGCGCACGCCTTGTCGACCGTGCGCGCGGCATCGAGAAAGACGGGCGCGGCCTGTACAGCCGCGACGCGCGACTTGGGCAGGAAGGGTGCCGACACGTCGCTCATGTCACCGCCGCCCGCTGGTGATATTGCGGCTTGTCCCACGCGCGCGTCGCGCAGACTTTTTCGAGCCGCTCGATGGTGTCGACGATGTCGCGATAGCGCAGGTACAGCGGCGTCAGGCCGAACCGCAAAATGTCGGGCGCGCGGAAGTCGGCGATGACGTCGAACTCCCTGAGCGCCTGCACGATCTGGTAGCCCTGCGGGTGTGCATAGGCGACCTGGCTGCCCCGCTCGGCATGGCCTTGGGTGCTCGCCAGCTTGAAGCCATAGGTCTCGCATAGCGGCTGCATCCGTTCGATGAACAGGTCGCCAAGCGCCAGCGACTTGCGGCGGATTTCGGCCATGTCGGCTTCGAGCATCAGGTCGACACCGACCTCGAGCGCCGACAGGCCCAGCACCGGCGGCGTCCCGCACTGAAAGCGTTCGATCCCGTCAGCGGGGCGATAATCCTCCTCGAAATCGAACGGGCGCGCGTGACCGAACCAGCCCGACAGCACCGGCGTGGCGCCATGGTGCCGCGTCGCGGCGAACAGATAGGCAGGCGCGCCGGGGCCGCCATTGAGGAATTTATAGCCGCAGCCGATCGCGAAATCGGAATTCGCGCCATTGAGATCGACCGGGATCGCACCCGCGCTGTGGCTCAGGTCCCAAACGACGAGCGCGCCGACTTCGTGCGCTCGCTTCGTGATCGCCGCCATGTCGCGTACGCGGCCCGACTTGTAATGAACCTGCGTGAGAAGCAGCACCGCGACATCGTCGTTCAACGCCTCGACGATATCGTCGGGCGCAACGGTCACCGCCTTTACGCGCCCGCCCGAAAAACCCTCGATGCCCTGCATCATATAGACGTCGGTCGGAAAATTGGTCGCTTCGGACAGGATCACCGTCCGTTCACGTCGTAACGAAAGTGCAGCCGTCAACGCCTTGAAGATATTGATCGAAGTCGAATCAGTCGCAACGATCTCGCCCGGCGCCGCTCCGATCAGCCGCCCGATCTTGTCGCCGATTCGCCGCGGCGCGGTCGACCATTCGGCGCCAAGCCACGAAGTGATCAGTCCCTCGCCCCACTCGCTGCCGATGACCTCGGCAAGCCGCTCGCCCGTCGCCTTCGGCAGCGCACCGAGCGAATTGCCGTCGAGATAGATCAGGCCTTCGCGCACGTGAAAGCGCTCGCGAAAAGGCGCGAGCGGGTCGGCCGCGTCGAGCGCCGATACGTCGGCGGCAAGGAGCGTGTCGGTCATGCAATTTCCCTCAGGATGGCGCGCACCGGGCTGGCATCGGCGCCGACGATGCGGAGCGGCAGCGCGATAAGCTCGTACCGGCCCGGCGGCACCTCATCGAGCACGAGACCTTCCAATATTCGCATATCGGCCGCCTTCACCGCCTGATGCGCGTCAAGCGTCTTCGACTGTTCGGGGTCGAGCGAGGCGGCATCGGTACCAATCAGCCGCATGCCCATGCCGCCAAGCCGGGTGATCACGTCACTGGCGATTGCGGTGAAATCCGGGTCCCATTGCTCGTGCGGGAAGTGCTCATAGGTTCGCAGCAGCACGCGCTCGGCTCCGTCGATGGCATTCCAGTCGACATCCCCAATCTCGACCCGGCCGCGTGCATGGCGCACGTCGAGCAGCACGCACGGCCCGATATAGGGGTCGAGGTCGCAGTCGGCCGACGCGGCACCGTCATTGGCATAGTGCAACGGCGCATCGCCGTGCGTGCCCGCGTGCAGCGGCGTGAACATGCCGCCGACATTGACCGGGCAGCCGTCG
>CBJKNR010000452.1:0-3094 GCA_966417555.1 uncultured Sphingopyxis sp. | reverse complement strand
GACCCCGAAATCCCGGTGAATATCTACGACCTTGGCCTCATCTACAATGTCGAGATCGACGAGGGGCATGTGCTCGTCACGATGACGCTGACGACACCGCATTGCCCGGTCGCGGAATCGATGCCGGGCGAGGTCGAACTGCGCGTCGGCGCAGTGCCGGGGGTCGGCGATGCCGAGGTCAATCTTGTCTGGGATCCGCCGTGGTCGCCGCAGAATATGAGCGACGAGGCGCGCCTCGAACTGGGAATGTTGTAATGACCGAAACGAAGACCAGAGCTCGCCCCGCAGCCGTCACGCTGACGCCAAACGCCGAGGAGCGTATCGCGAGGCTGATGGCGGCCGCCCCCGAGGGCGCGATCGGCGTGCGCCTGTCGACCCCGCGCCGCGGCTGTTCGGGGCTCGCCTACTCGGTCGACTATGTGACCGAGGAGCAGAAGTTCGACGAGAAGATCGAGACGCCGGGCGGCGTGTTCTACATCGACGGCGCGTCGGTGCTGTATCTGATCGGCAGCGTCATGGACTGGGTCGAGGATGACTTCGCCGCGGGCTTTGTCTTCGAGAATCCGAACGCCAAGGGCGCGTGCGGCTGCGGCGAGAGCTTCACGGTCTAAAACGCGCTTTTCCGCGCAAAACCTGCTATAATGTCCCTCCTGAAGCAGGGGCATTGCCATGGTTCGTGCCTTCTATCTCGCCTTTGCGGCGCTATGCTACGCGATATTCTTCGCGACATTCCTGTACCTTATCGCCTTCGTCGGCAACCTGCCGTTCGTCCAGCCGACGGTCGATTTTGCCCGCGAAGCGCCGCCCGGACGAACGCTACTGGTCGATGTCGCGCTGATCGCGCTCTTCGGCGTCCAGCACAGCATGATGGCGCGGCCGGGGTTCAAGGCGGCGTGGACGCGCATCGTCCCCGCCCCCGTCGAGCGCAGCACCTATGTGCTGTTCGCCAGCATCGCGCTGATCATCCTCATGCTGTTCTGGCACGAATGGACGGCACCGGTCTGGACCGTTACCGATCCCCCCGGTGCCGCGATCCTGTGGGCGCTCTTCGGGCTCGGCTGGCTGATCGTGCTGACGAGCACCTTCCTGATCAATCATTTCGAGCTGTTCGGCCTGCAACAGGCGTGGTTCGCACTGCGCGAGCGCGCGGCCGCGCCGCCGGTGCTGCGACAGCCCTTTTTCTACAGGTTCGTGCGCCATCCGCTCTACGCCGGATTCTTCCTCGCCTTCTGGGCGACGCCGGTGATGACCGCGGGACATCTGCTGCTCGCGGCGGGGCTGTCGATCTATATGCTGATCGCGATCCGGCTGGAAGAGCGTGACCTGATCGATGTGTTCGGCGAGGCCTATGTCAGCTACCGCCGGCGCGTCGGCATGCTCGTCCCGCGCTTCGGCGGCCGCTAGCGACAGACCGTCCAGCCCGCCGTCCGCGCCGCCATGTCGAGGTGAAAATGGTCGGCGTGCGCGCGGTTGTAGTCGGGCGACAGGACCGTACTGAACAGGCCGCATGTCTCGTCGCGGACGTCGTGCAGGAATTCGCTGCGCTTGTCGCCCGGCGCCCAGTCGCCCACCAGCGTGATGCGTGTGCCGTCGGCGAGGACGAAGGCCGAAATGTCGATCGCATTGGCGGTCGAATGCTGGCTTAGCGCCTGCTCGCCGGCGATCTTGCGGCAGTTGTAGCTGCCCAGATTTTCGAGTTCGACGACCTTTTGCCCGAAATATTTTTGCGCGAGCGGCTGGACGACGTCGCGATTCCACAGGGCCATCGCGGCGGTCACCGCGCAACCCGGCGCAGCATTGGTGGGCCGCATCGTCGGCACGAGGCGATCGCCGGTCAGGATCATCCGCTGGCTCGCGCGGCACAGGCCGTCGCCGATAGCCGGCCGCCGGAGGTAACCCGCGCCCGCGCGATCGAAGGCGGCGAAGCAGGCGGTGTCGTCACCCGCAAGTCCTGCCAGCTTCCGGTGCGTCGCCCAGCCCTGCGGATGCGCGAGTTCGAAGCGCGTGCCCGGGATATGCTCGGGATGATCGCGCACCCACTGCATGCCGAGGATCGCGCCGATGGTCACGAGCACCGCGGCGGCAAACCATATCAGATAGGGACGGATGCTTTTCACGGCGTCTTAGTGACGCGCCGCGCCCTTTCGCACAAGCCGCCCCGTTGCGGGTGCGGTCAGGCGGGTTGGGCCACATCCCGATCGGGGCGCGCTTCGGCCGCCGGATCGACGCTTTCGAGGGTACCCAGCCGCCCCTCGGCGCGCGCCTTGCGGCCATAGACGATTTCGCACAGGGGAACCTCCATCACCGTGGTGACGATCGCCATCAGCACCATGATCGAGAAGAGCGTCGGGCCGATGATACCCTTTTGCAACCCGATGTTGATAATGATGAGTTCCATGAGGCCGCGCGCATTCATCAGCGCGCCGATGCCGAGCGCGGTGCGGTTGTCCTCGCCCGCCAGTCGCGCTGCGAGCCAGCAGGCGCCGAACTTCGCGGCGATCGAGACGAGCAGGACGCCGAGCGCAAGCGCGAGCAGCGCCAGGCTGTTCACCGTATCGAGCCGGGTGTTAAGTCCCGAATAAGTGAAGAAGACCGGAACGAGCAGGATCGTGATCGGGCTGATCTTGCGCTTGATCTCTTCGGTCAGCCTGCCGCGCGGCATGCAGACGCCAAGGATGAACCCGCCGAACACCGCGTGGATGCCCGCAGCATCCATCGCGAAGGCGCAGAGCGCGAAAAGCATCAGCACGATCGACAGCATCGTGTCGCTCATCGCGCCGCGTTGCTCGACGATGCGGCCGAGCGGCAGCAGCAGCCGGCGCCCGAAAAGGAACATGAAGAGCGCGAAGCCGAGGCCGCCGACAATGGCGATCAGCGCGACACCAGGCCCGCCGCCGAAGGTCGCGAGCACGATGGCGAGCACGCACCACGACACGGCGTCATCGAACGCGCCAGCCGTGAGCGTGAGCGTGCCGAGTGCGGTATCCGCGAGGCCGCGTTCGTTGATGATGCGCGCGAGCATCGGAAAGGCGGTGAGCGCGATGCACGCCCCCATGAACAGCGTCGCGCTGCCCTGGCTCAGTCCGTCGGTGAA
>CBJKNR010000451.1:0-3108 GCA_966417555.1 uncultured Sphingopyxis sp. | reverse complement strand
ATCCGGTAACCTTGGATGGTTTCAGACTGCCCCCACGTCATTGCTTCGCTTCGCTCGCAATGACGATTCAAATTGGCGCCGTCTCGACTCTAGCTGGCCAGCCGCTGGCCCTCCGGCCGGGGTTCGCCGCTGCGCCGGATCGCCTGATCGAGCGCGGTCAGCGTGAAGGGTTTGCGCAGCACGTCATGATCCCCGAAGGCCGCGTCCTCGCTCGCATCGCCGGCATAGCCCGTCACGAACAGAACCGAGAGTTCGGGCCAGCGCTGCTTCAGCCGCGCGACCATTTCGGGGCCGGTCAGTTCGGGCATCAGCACGTCGGAGAGGACGAGGTCGAAACCGCGATGGCCCTCGGCGAGCCGCCCCTCGACAAGCGCCTCCGCCTCGAGCGGGTTGCCGCAGGCGACCGCAGTGTGGCCGAGTTCGCTCACCGCGTCGACCGTGGCTGCGAGTACGCGCGCGTCATCCTCGACGACAAGAATGCTCAGCGTATCGGCGGGCGCGTCCGCATCGGCCGTCTCGCCGGGGGCAGGATCGACGGCAACGTCGGCCTCGGCCCTGGCGATCGGCAGCAGCATCGCGACACTCGTGCCCTCGCCCTCGGTCGATGAAATCTGCACTTCGCCGCCCGACTGGCGGCAAAAGGCGAAGACCTGGCTCATCCCGAGACCGGTGCCCTGTCCGGCGGGTTTGGTGGTGTAGAAGGGGTCGAACACGCGCTCGAGCACCTCGGGCGACATGCCGCAGCCGGTGTCGATCACCTGCACCGCCAGCGCCGCGGCCTCTTCCTCGCCGTCGTCGAGCGTGCGGATCGTCAGCGATCCATGGCCATTCATCGCATCGCGCGCATTGACCGCAAGGTTGAGCAGCGCGTTTTCGAACTGTTGCCGGTCGATCCAGCAGGCGAGGCCGTCGGCCTGCAGGTCGAGCGTCAGCGCGATACGGTCGCCGATCGTGCGTTCGATGAGCTGCGCAAAGCTCGCGATGCACTCGTCGATCGGCGTCATTTCGGGGCGCGCCGGCTCGGCGCGCGCGAAAGTCAGCAGGCGCCGGGTCAGGTCGGCGGCGCGATTGGCCCCGTCGAGCGCGTTGGAGAGGTGACGCTGCGCCTTTTCGGGCTTGCCGGGCAGCCAGCGCTGCGCGAGTTCGAGCCCGCCGACGACGACCGCGAGCATATTGTTGAAATCGTGCGCGATACCGCCCGTGAGCTGGCCGACGGCTTCCATCTTTTGCGCCTGCCGCAGTTGCGCTTCGGCGGTTTCGCGCTCGTTCATCTCGCTTCGCAGCGCGATATTCGCCTGTTCGAGCTCGGCGGTCCGCGCTTCGACCGCTTCCTCCAGCTGCATCGCGCGATCGCTCTCGAAAATCTGTTCGCGGCGCGCCAGCCGCCGTTCGCCTTCGGCGCGGATCAGCGAGAAGGTCGCACCGATTGCGGCGACCGCGGCGCCGGCGCCGAGCAGTGAAAAGAGCAGGATCGCCTGGTTGAGGTTCGCACGATCGGCGGCCGCGAGCCGGTTGCGGTCGCGCAGCAGCGCGCGCTCGTTGGCGATGATTTCGGTGAGCAGCTTGTCGATCCGGCCGAGCCCTTCGCCCTTGCCGGCGGCATAATATTTGGAGATGGCGGCGACCGTCTGGTTATAGTTTGCGCTGAGCGCCGCGTCCCCGAGCTGTGCGCCGCGGCTGTCCATTTCGCGCGTCAGTTGCTCGACCAGCGCCATCTGTTTCGGATTATCGCGCACATTACGCCGCAGCTGGGTCATGAACTGGCGCGCACGGCCCCACTGATATTCATAGATGCGCCCGTCTTCTTTCTGCAGCCCTACCGCGAAGCGACCGAGCGCCGCCTCGGCACGCGCGATCGCGGCGTCGACCGAACGGGTCTGCGAAATCACTTCCATGCTCTGCGTCTGCCAGCCCAGCGAGCGGTCGTAATTGTCGTTGGCCTGCGTGATCAGCACGACGAGCGCCCCGACCACACCGGTCAGGATCGCGCCGAGAACGATCGTCAGCCAGAAGCGGATACGCTCCTGCCGACTATCGTTGTCGCTATCGATATCCCGCTCGAACACGCGCATCTCTTTACCGGACAAGCGGGGCACCGCAAAGCATGGAAGGCCCCGCGGCCTCACCGCCGCTTCAACTCGCCCCGAAAAGGAATCCGCTGGTCGGCCCTTCGGCTCGGTTCAGCCGATAATTCCGACGCGCTTGCCCGCGCGTTCGAAACGGCCGAGGATCTCGCCGACCTGCGCGCTACTATGCTCGGCGCACAGCGAGCAGCGCAGGAGCGTCATGCCCGCGGGGGTTGCCGGCGGGCGCGCCAGGTTGACGTAAAGGCCCTCCTCGAGCAGCGCTTCCCACATCATCGCGCCCTTTTCGAGGTCGGGCATGATCACCGCGATGATCGCCGACTGCGGTTCCTCGGTGCCGAGCGTGAAGCCCAGATCGCGGAGGCCCTTGTGCAGGTCCTTCGAATTTTCCCACAGGTGCGCGCGCTTGTTGCTGCCGTGCATCAGCTTGCGGATGCTCGTCGCGGCGGTCGCGACGACGCTCGGCGGCAACGAGGCGGTGAAGACATAGGGGCGGCAGACAAGCCGCATGATCTCGAACTTCGGATGGTTCGACACGCAGAAGCCGCCGACGGTGCCGACGCTCTTGCTGAAGGTGCCGATGATGAAGTCGACGTCGTCGATGACGCCCTGCGCCTCGGCGACGCCGCGGCCATGCTCGCCGATGAAGCCCATCGAATGCGCCTCGTCGACGAGGACCATCGCGCCATTTTCCTTGGAAATGCGGATCATTTCCTTGAGCGGCGCGACGTCGCCGAGCATCGAATAGACGCCCTCGAGCACGACGAGCTTGCCCGCTTCGGCGGGCAGGCGCTTCAGCCGTTTCTCGAGCGCCTCGATGTCATTGTGGCGAAAGGCGACGATCTCGGCGTCGCCCATCTTGCACCCGTCATAGATCGACGCATGGCTGTCGATGTCGAGGATGACATAGTCGCCCTTGCCCGCGATCGTCGAAATGATGCCGAGGTTCGCCTGATATCCGGTGGAGAACACCATGGCATGATCCATGGCATAGAACTCTTTCAGCGCGTCCTCGCACTCCCTG
>CBJKNR010000450.1:0-3110 GCA_966417555.1 uncultured Sphingopyxis sp. | reverse complement strand
GGCCAACCCCAGGAAGGGGATCGTCGTCATCCCATGAGGGTCGCATGGAGCAGCCCCTTTCCTTGCCGCACGAAAGGACAGATCATGCTTCGTACCCTTGCCTTCGCCACCTCGCTCGCGCTCCTGCTTCCCGCGGGAGCCGTGCTCGCCGAAACGCCCAAAGCCGCGCCCGCGCGCAAGGCCGACCTCGCCGACCGCGTCGCGGGCACCTATAACGGTGCGGTCGCGTCCGACGCGCGCGGATCATCGCGCGACGGCGTCACGATAACGGTGAAGCGCGTCGGGCCGAACAAGGTCGAGGTAAAATCCGACTATGCGCGCATCCCGACGGTGACGATTCCACTCGAAAAGGCGATGGACGCGATCCTTGCCGCGAGCGGGCCGTCGGTATTCCTGCTCGACACCGTGCGCTCGCCCGACCGGCTCGACCTGACCATCGACGATGCAAGCTGGTCGGGCATACGCGTGAAATAGGATTGGTTGACGTTAACGTCAATCTGCGCTCTAGCCGCGCCATGTCCAAGTACACGCATGTCATCTTCGATTTCGGCGGCGTCATCACCGCCTCGCCCTTCGAAGCCTTCAACCGGCTCGAGGAAGAACGCGGATTGCCGCGCGACTTCGTGCGCCGCGTCAACGCCGCCGACCCCGACGGCAATGCCTGGGCGAAGTTCGAGCGCGCCGAGATCGACGCGGCAGCGTTCGATACGCTGTTCGCGACCGAGGCAAAGGCGCTCGGGCACGATCTGGGAGGCGAAGCGGTGCTGGCGGTGCTGGCCGGGGCGGTGCGTCCCGCGATGGTCGCGGCGCTCGATACGTTGAAGGCGAAAGGCTTCGGGATCGCGTGCATCACGAACAATGTCCCCAGCGGCAAGGGCGCGGGGATGGCGCGGAGCGAGGAACTCGCCGCTGAGGTCGCGGCGATCATGGCGCGCTTCGACCATGTGATCGAATCGAGCAAGGTCGGCGTGCGCAAGCCCGACCCGCGGATTTACAAGATGATGTGCGAGACGCTCGGCGTCGAGCCCGGCGCGTGCATCTATCTCGACGACCTCGGCATCAACTGCAAACCTGCGAGCCAGCTCGGCATGCACGCGATCAAGGTGACGAGCGGCGAACAGGCGATCGCCGACCTGTCGGCGGCGTTGGGGGTGGAATTGCCATAATGGCAATCATGTTTCCCCCCGAAGGCGAGCGTCCATCACCTGCCGGTGCCATTTCGAACCGGTAGGAGATGGGTCCCCGCCTTCGCGGGGACACACGGCCTATTTCGGTCTGCCGTATCAGCCAGGTCAAGCGCGCTCGCGCGCTCGAAGATCTGCGTCAGCACCGGTTCGGTGTCGGCGACGCGCATCGCAACGTGGAATTCGACCGGCGCGAGCGCGGGCATCGCTTCGATCTGCACCAGCGCGCCGCTCGCCACCTCGCCGCGCACCATCGGCTGGGGGAAGATGCCGATGCCCCCGCCCGCCTTCGCGATGTCGATCATCGTGCGCGCATTGTTGCAAAGGTTGAGCGACTTTTGCGCGATGCGCGACGCCGCGATCGCCTCGCGCATCCGGCCGTGGATCGGCGAATGGCTGGCGAGTGACCAGACGGGCAGCATGGCCTCGCCGCCCGCGAAGGCGGCTGCGACCGCCGGACTCGCGAGCCACACCAGCTCGACCTCACCGATCGGGCTGGTCTTGAGCGCAGGATGCGCGATCGGCCCCGCGGCAAAGGCCATGTCGGTGCGCCCGGTCAGCAGCTGCTGGATCAAATTCGCGGTGAGGTCGATTTCGATTTCGAGCCCGACACCCGGCATATCGGCCTTGAGCTCCGCGACGAAGGCGGGAAGGCAGCTCGCCGCCGCGATCTCGCCCGCGCCGATGCGCACGACGCCGCTCGCCTCACCATAGCCGCCGCTGCCGAGCAGCGCATATTGCATGTCGCGAAGCAGCGGGTCGCAGTCGCGGACGAGCTTGCGCCCCGCCGCGGTCAGCGACATCGCGCGGCCCTCACGTCGGAACAGGACGGTGCCGAGCCGTTGCTCCAGTTCGCGCATCCGCGCCGACACCGTGGGCTGCGTCGTGTTGAGCCGCTCGGCCGCCGCCGAAAAGGTGCCGAGCCGGTCGATCCAGAGCAGAGTTTCGAGATGGTAGAGTGAGACGCGATTGATAGACATTGCCTATGTATAATCCAAAATTTGAACAATTAGAATTGATGGATCAAATGCGCCAATGTCGCGCCCGAATTCTTGGCAAGGAGGCCCCCTTATGGCGAACAAACAATATCCCGACGCAGCAGCCGCGCTGGGCGGCCTCCTCTTCGACGGCATGCAGATTTGCGCGGGCGGGTTCGGCCTATGCGGTATCCCCGAGCGGCTGATCGACGCGATCCGCGATGCCGGAACCAAAGACCTCACCATCGCCAGCAATAACGCCGGGATCGACGGCGAGGGGCTCGGCAAACTGCTCCGAACCAGGCAGGTCAAAAAGATGATCTCGTCCTACGTCGGCGAGAACAAGGAGTTCGAGCGACAATATCTGGCGGGCGAGCTCGAGGTCGAATTCTGCCCGCAGGGCACGCTCGCCGAACGCTGCCGCGCGGGCGGCGCAGGCATCCCGGGCTTCTATACCAAGACCGGCGTCGGCACGCTCGTCGCCGAAGGCAAGGAAGTGAAAAATTTCGACGGACAGGATTATATCCTCGAACGCGGCATCTTCGCCGACCTCGCGATCATCAAGGGCTGGAAGGCCGACGAGAGCGGGAACCTCATCTTCCGCAAGACCGCGCGCAACTTCAACCAGCCGATGGCGACTGCCGCGAAGATCTGCGTCGCCGAGGTCGAGGAAATCGTCCCCGTCGGCAGCCTCGACCCCGACGCCATCCACCTGCCCGGCATCTATGTGAAGCGCCTCGTCCTCGGTGCGCCCTACGACAAGAAGATCGAATTCCGCACGACACGCCCGCGCGAGGTCGCGTGATGCGGGCGCTCGCCATCACGGCGACGCTGCTTCTCGCGGGCTGCGCGAACGCTCCAACAGAGGTGGCGACCGCGCCGGTTCCGCCAGCCAAAGCAGCAAAGCCGCCAGTGCAACTCCAATATCTCTACGGCTCGCCCGAGGCGG
>CBJKNR010000449.1:0-3149 GCA_966417555.1 uncultured Sphingopyxis sp. | reverse complement strand
CTCCCTTCATGTGATCGCGCCATCATAGCGCCTTGCCGCGATCGCGGCGCGCTTATTTGCATCTCGCGATTTTGATGATAGGTTTTTCTGTGAAACTAAAAAATCGGGAGAGTCGGGATGCATGATCTGGTGATTCGCGGCGGCACCGTCGTCGATGGTTCGGGCGGCACGCCCTTTATCGCGGACGTCGCGGTCGACGGCGACCGGATCGTCGCGGTCGGCGAAAATCTGGGGCCGGCGCGCGAGGAGATCGATGCTGGTGGCAAGATCGTCACCCCCGGCTTTGTCGACGTCCACACCCATTATGACGGGCAGGCAACGTGGGACGCCGAAATGGCACCATCGAGCTGGCACGGCGTCACCACCGTCGTCATGGGTAATTGCGGCGTCGGTTTCGCCCCCGCCAAGCCCGACCGTCACGACTGGCTGATTTCGCTGATGGAAGGCGTTGAGGACATTCCCGGCACTGCGCTCGCCGAGGGCATGAGCTGGGATTGGGAGACTTTCCCCGAATATATGGACGCGCTCGAAAAGCTGCCGCGCACGGTCGACGTCGCCTGTCACGTCCCACACGGCGCCGTGCGCGCCTATGTGCTCGGCGACCGCGAAAAGCCCGGCGCGATTCCCACCGACGAAGACATCGCCGAAATGTCGCGCATCGTCGAGGAAGGCGTGCGCGCGGGCGCGCTCGGTTTCTCGACCAGTCGCACGGTGCTCCACAAGTCGGTCGACGGCGAGCTCGTCCCCGGCACCACCGCGACGGCCGAGGAGCTGGTCGCGATCGGCCGCGCGATGGGGCGCGTCGGATACGGCGTGTTCGAAATGGCGAGCGACATGAAACGCGAGTGGAACGAGTTCCAGTGGATGGGCGATCTCAGCCGCGAGACCGGACTGCCGGTGACCTTCGCCGCGCTCCAGTCGATCGCCAAGGAGCTGCCGCTCGAAGAGCAGATTTCCGAGATGCGCAAGCAGAACGAGACCGGCGCGAACATCGTGGCGCAGATCGCGCTGCGCGGCAACGGCATCATCATGGCGTGGCAGGGCACGGTGCATCCGTTCCGCTTCAAGCCTGCATGGAACGAGATCATCGACCTGCCGTGGGACGAGCAGCTCGCGAAGCTCAAGGATTCGGCGTTCAAGGCGCGGATGATCGAAGAAGCGAACGTCTGGCCCGAAAGCGACATCCTCGATTTCCTTATGGTGGTCGCCGAGGGCTGGCCGGTCCATTTCGAGATGGACCCCGACTTCAATTACGAGCCGAAGATGGACGAAAGCATCGCTGCGCGTGCGGTTGCCGCGGGGGTGTCGCCAGCCGAATATGCCTATGATCTGCTTATGAAGGACGAGGGCAAGGGCTTCATTTACTTCCCCATACTCAACTACCGCGACGGCAATCTCAATTTCCTCGAGGATCTGCAGGCGGCCGACGACACGGTGAACAGCCTCTCGGACGGCGGAGCGCATTGCGGGACGATCTGCGACGCCGCCTCGCCGACCTTCATGCTCCAGCATTGGGTGCGCGACCGCCAGGGCCATCGCATCGCGCTCGAACATGCGATCAAGCGCCAGTGCCGCGACACCGCGATGCTCTACGGGCTCGAGGACCGCGGCGTGCTCGCGCCCGGCTATCTCGCCGACCTCAATGTCATCGACATGGAGGCGATCAAGCTCGGCAAGCCCTGGCTCGCCTTCGACCTGCCCGCGGGCGGCAAGCGACTGCTGCAAAAGGCCGACGGCTATGTCGCAACGGTGAAGTCGGGGGTGGTGACGTTCCGCGATGGCGCGATGCAAGGGCCGACGCCGGGCGGGGTGATCCGCGGTCCGCAACGCGTCGAAATGGCGATGGCGGCGGAGTAGACCGCAATTCTATCTCTCGTCATCCCGGCGAAAGCCGGGGTCTCCTCGTTGCCTTCTGACGCACCATAGAGGTCCCGGACTTCGACGGGGTGACGATAATGCGAGGGTGGTTGCGGTCGATCAGCGCGCCAGCAAATCCGACGGCAAGGTCGGTTCGCTGACGATCCTCGCCATGCGCCGCCACATCTCGTCGCGGCTTGGCCGGCCGCGCTCGACAAAGGCGCGCACCATCGTCTCGCCGAGGCCATAGTTGATCACATAGCTGCGATACTGGTCGGTGAAGCTCACCGACTGTTCGGCGCGCTTCGGCGAAACGAGCATATATTTCTGGGTCAGCGCGACCACGGTCGGGCGGTCGATCACGCCGTCGAGATATTGCTGCGCGATCGTCAGCCGCGCGCCCGATGCGCGCTTGATCGCGGCGAGCAGCTGCCAATAGCGATCGTCCGACGGCACCGCGATTTCGGCGATCGGCATCAGCACGTCGCGTTCGGTATCGGCCTTGCTGCTTTCCGGAAAGGCGAGGTCGATGCCGTAATTCGCGCTGCCCTCGGCGATCAGGCTTTGCGGGCTGTAGAGCGGGTAGACGCTGAACTCGACCCAGCCGCGCTCTTTGACCAGCCTCTCTTCGAGCTTCATGTTGAGCAGGTGGTGCCCCGGATAGCCTTCGTGGCAGCCGAGGTCGAGCGCGCGCGACAGGCGGATCGGCAGGTCGGTGTTGACCTGGATCAGGCTGTGATAGCCGCCCTGATAATAATTATAGCCGCTCCAGCTCTTGCCGGTAACGAATTCGAGGCGGAAGCTCTCGCCCTCGGGCATGGGGATGTGCGCGACGCTGCGCCCGCGGTAGCGCGCGATCGCGGCGTCGAAGGTCGTTTGCAGTCGATCCTTGGGGATGGTGCAGGCGTCGAGATACGCCTCGACGCGGTCGGCCAGCGCGCCCTCGCCGGGAACGAGCGCCTCGATCTTTGCGAGTTCGGGGTCGTAGCTTGCGAGCGGCTTGAGCCGCGGCCGCACGCCGAACAGTCGCTCGGCCTCGTCGGCGAAGACGAAGCGCGTGCCCTGCATCATCAGCAGCCGCGTCTCGGCGGCGCGAAGCTGCGCGCGGAGAAAGGCAGCGCGGCGTTTGGCGAGCGGGTCGGACAGGCGCCGCGCCGCGAGGTCGACCTGCGCCATCAGCGCGCGCGTCGCCGCGAGCAGGGCAGGCTTGTCGCGCGGGGCCGTTTCGGCCGCCTTTTGCAGCGACGGGTCGGGCGTCAGCATTGTTCAACACCACGCGCCAGATGGCATCG
>CBJKNR010000448.1:0-3151 GCA_966417555.1 uncultured Sphingopyxis sp. | reverse complement strand
AATCCCGACCTCGTGCCCGAAGCGGTGTGGTCGTTCGACCTGTCGGGCGAATATTATTTCGCCCCGTCGAGCCTCGTCAGCATCGGCTTCTTCCACAAGAGCCGCACCAATTTGTTCGCGCAGCGGCAGGAGGATCCGGCGCCGAACCTCGACGCCAACGGCAATCTCAACATCTCGATCGACCCGTCCTGCCCCGGCGGCGGCATCTACAATCCGATCGCCAACCGGAACATCAACAACCCGATCCAGGGCGTCGGCATCTGCGTCCCGCGCAGCTCGACCTTCAACGTCCCGGGAAGCACGACCCAAACGGGTATCGAAGTCGCGTTCCAGCACGACCTGTCGGCATGGGAGGACACGCTCGGCTTTGCCTCGGGCTTCGGCTTCATCGGCAATTTCACTTTTCAGAAGACCGGCGGCTCGGCGCGCGAATATCGCGCCGCCGACGGCCCCCGCACGGTCTTCACGCAGCTCGGCCATCCCGGCTCGCAGGATCTGATCACGCTTACGAACCTGTCGAAATATGCCTATAATGCGACGCTGTTCTACGACAAATACGGGCTGAACGCGCGGCTCCGCTACACATGGCGTTCGAGCTATGTGTCGAACGATCCCTTCTTCTTCGGCTTGCCGCTGATCAACGGTGCGCGCGGCCAGCTCAACGCCAGCATCAACTATGACATCACCGGGAATATCAATGTGGGCGTCGAGGGCATCAACCTGCTCCGCGGCGACCAGAATCAATATTGCGTGAACAACAAGGCGCTGCTCTGCTTCCAGGGACTCACCGATCGCCGCGTCACCGCCGGGGTCAGCGTCAAATTCTAGGGGCGCATCGGCTCCGGCCAGCGATCGTCCCGGCCCTCGCCTTCGTCATCGCCGAAAAACGGCATGACGAAGGCGAACATATCGCCCGAATGCCCCTCGCAGGATGTCACTCGCGTTCGACGCGGATGCGGCTGAGCCGGGTCCGGGCGATCAGCCAGCGCCCGCTCGCCTTACGATAGCAATCATGATAATGCCCGAAGCCGTGGCGCGAGCGGCCCGCAAGGTCGCTTCCCTCGCCGGCCCAGAAATGGTCGTCCATCGCCCAGACGCCCTCGGCATCGCGCGCGCCGGTGAAGCGGATTTCGAAGCTGTGGACATGATGGACCGTCGTGGCATGTTCGAGCGCCGCCGCGACCCCCGCGACAAAGGCGTCGGCGCTGTCGGTCAGCAATGTCTCGTCGGGTTCGCCGCCCGGCATCTCGCGAAAGTCGCCCACCATGTCGTCGGTCAGGAGGCTGCGCAGCAAGGGCCAGTCCTTGGTATCGAGCGCGCGCACGTAGCGCGCCTTGAGCAAGCGTATCTCCTCGATGGCGGCGAGATTGACGGCTTCGGTCATGATATATTCCCCTCCAGGAAAGCGGCTCGACAGGCCGCGAAACATTGTCCTGCATCCTTGCGGACAAGCCCCGAATCTTCCAGCACATATTTGATGCAATCCACCGCCCCCGCGAAAGATGCCTGTTTCCCGGGATTTTGACCCGGGCGCGGGGTCAGCCACGCAAGCGACGCCTCCCTCCGGAGTTCAGCGCGCGCGGCATGACGATCGGCCGCCGTCCCGGCGACGCCGAATCTTCGCGGGCGAGATGCGCGACTTCCTGACGCGGGCGCCGCCTTGAATTTTCCGCCGCAACCGGCGCTTTCATCCAGGCAAGGCGGCGGCCCCCGCAGCGGCGGCGTCCCGGCGCAGTTTACTGCGTGCTGATTTTACAGGGCTCTGCGCTGACCACCGTATAGCGCTCGGCGCGGGCCATACAGGCGTTGCTGAAGGTCTTGCGCTGGCGCCCTTTTATCGCGCACACTGGCGCATATTCCTGCGTACAGACCTTTGGTCGTCCGGGGTTCGGGCGGTCCGGTCCGGGCATGTTTTCCATGCATCCGGTTGCGACAAACAGGGTGGCAAAGCCGACGGCAGCGATTGCAGAATGCTTCATGGCGACTCCCCTTCGATCCGACATCGCCGGCCCCCGATGATGATCGGCAACCGCCGCGGTTGCAAGCCTTGGCGCGCGTGCGGCAAGAGCGTGCCGTTTCGATGCTTTCCGTCTTCCCCGCTCCCGCTGAAGCCTTGCCATTGCGCCCGCCGATCGGGGCGGTAAACTGCGCGTCATGACCCACCGCGCTGCGACCTTGATCATCGCTGCCGCTCTAGCCTGGTCGTGCACTGCCGCGGCTGCCGAGCCCGTGCGCGTTTCCACGCGGATCGAGGCGGACAATTCGCGGACGATGGTGCACGAAATACTTGTGAACGGCGCGATCGCGGACGTGTGGGAAGCGATCTCGACGCCGCAGGGCTGGATGACGTGGGCCGTGCCGGTGGCGTGGACATCGCCGACGGACCCGGACGTGATCGAGACCAGCTATGACAGCGCCGACCGACCTGGCAGCCCTGGCACGATCCAGCAGCGCTTCATCGCGCGGATTCCGGGTCGATTGCTGGTATTTCGCACGACCAAGGCGCCCGCGGGATTTCCGCATTGGGAAACTTATCGGGGCGTGACGAGCATATTCGAACTCGAAGGCGCGGGACGCCAGACCCGCGTGCGGCTGACCTCGCTGGGTTATCCCGACACACCCGCCGGGCAGACGCTCGTCGCCTTTTTTGAACGCGGTAATTCCGCCACGCTCGAAAGCCTTCAGCGCCGTTTTATGACCGGCCCGATCGAGTGGAAGAAACGCTGACCTTCGGTTGCGGGAGAAATCAGCCGGTCGCCTTCGCCGTTCGGGCAAGATCACGGGCGAAGGCCGAAAAGCCCGCGGTCAGGATGATCGCCGCCAGCGGCAGCGCGACGCCCGTCACCAGCGCGATCGAATAGCGCAGCGCGCCGTCGTCGGCGAAGAGGTGATCGGTGAGCAGCGCCATCAGCATCGGGCCGAAACCGAGCCCGGTCAGGTTGACCACGAAGAAATAGAGCGCGGTGACGCGTGCGCGATATTCGTTCGGCGTGATGAACTGCAGCGCCACGGTTCCGACCCCGTGCATCGTCAGCATCGGAAAGGCGAGCGCGAGCATGACGAAGGCCAGCGCCGCGCTCGGCATGAGCACCGCCGCGAGCAGCGGAGGCCCGCCGAGCAGGATCGACAGGCGCAGCGTCTCCGTCGCCTC
>CBJKNR010000447.1:0-3155 GCA_966417555.1 uncultured Sphingopyxis sp. | reverse complement strand
TCACCCACTTCGGCCGCGACCTCGTCGGGCGAATGAACGAGCGGCGCATGCTGATCGACCTGTCGCACGCGAACATGCAGACAATGGCCGACACGATCAATGCATCGAAGGTGCCGGTGATCGTGTCGCACACCGCGTGCATGGCGGTGCACAGCAATGTCCGGAACACGACGGACGCAAACCTGCGTCTGCTTGCGGACAGGGGCGGCGTCGCGGGAATCTGTCAGATGCGCCCCTTCCTGACGACCAAGCGCGACGACGCGCTGCCTGAGTATTTCCGCCATATCGACCATGCGGTGAAGGTGATGGGCGCCGACCATGTCGCGATCGGCAGCGACCGCGACCACCGTGTCGTCGAGATGACCGACGCCTATATCGCCGAGCTGAAACGCGAAGAGGGCGCCAATTTCAATGACGCCGACTGGCCCTTGTTCATCAAAGAACTCAACGGCCCGCGCCGGATGGAGGTGGTTTGGGACGGCGTGCGCAAGCTCGGCTACTCCTCGGCCACGGTCGAGAAGATCATGGGGACCAACGTCCGCCGCATCTATCAGGAGGTGATCGGATGAGCCCGCGCCTCGCGACCGGCGGCGCCAGCTTCGCCCTTGCCATGCTGCTGATGGCAGCCCCCGCGTCGGCGAACCAGCAAGTCCCCAGCGCCGACGCGGGGAATTGCGCGACCAGTCTGATCGGAACGCCGCTGACGATCCCGAAATATTCGGCCGCGACGCAGAAAATGCTCGACGAGGATATCGCGATCGCCGCAGCGGCGCTGCGCATCGCGCCGGACCGCGAGGACAGCCATATCTGGTATGGCCGCCGGCTCGACTATGCGGGTCGCATCTGCGACGCGATCGACGCCTTCAGCACCGGGATCGAGCGGTTCCCGGGCAGCTACAAGCTCTACCGCTTCCGCGCCCGCGACCTGACGCGCGCGCGCAGGTTCAAGGAAGCGCTCGCCGATTATGAAAAGGCTCTCGAACTGATGGGTGATACGCCCGACAGCTTCGAGCCAGACGGGATGCCTAACCCGATCGGCCTCACGATCAGCACCTATCGCGGGAACATTGTTTACTACCACGCCCAGACGAGCTTCGCGACCGGCGACTATCCGACCGTGGTTGCGGGCATGGCCAAGGCGCTCGAATTGTCGGCCGATTTCGCACGCGACGATATGCGCGTACCGACCGCCTATTGGACCTATCTCGCTTATCGCAAGATGGGTGAGCATGCCAAGGCGCGCGCTGCGATTGACGCGATCGAACCGGAACTGAAACTGATCGAGAATTTCACTTATTATCAGGCGGTCCAGATCATGCAGGGCCGGCTTGATCCCGCCATCGTCAAGGACACGCGCGACAGCACGATAAGGTTCGCGATCGCGATGGAACGTCGCTTCGCCGGCGACGAGAACGGCGCGAAAGCGCTGCTGGCCGAGATCGTCCGGGAAAATCCACAGGGACATTGGCCCTCCGAAGCCGAACTTGCGCAACCGGACCGGAAAGCCAACTAATTGCCGGCGTCGTCTAACTGGATGGCTGCGAATATTCGAGACAGCGAGCGCTGGCCGATCCCAATTCAATTCCAGTTGAGACCGTCGGCCAGAAGCTTCTTCAGCTTCGCATTCTCGTCCTCGAGCGCCCGAAGACGCCGCGCTTCCGACACGTCCAGACTCCCGAACTTGGCCTTATACTTGTAGAAGGTCGCCGAGCTGATCCTGTGCCGACGGCACACATCCGCCTCATCCGCTTTCGAGCAAAATTGGGTGCAAGCAGACCCAAAACCCGAGTCCGGCGCTTATCAGGGCACTCACCTTTCCTGCAGCGAGTCCCCAAAGGTCTTGGAAATGGGCTTGAGCAGATATCCAAGGACGGTGTTGCTGCCGGTCTTGATCTCGACAACTGCCGTCATGCCCGGCTGGATCTCGATCACTTCGCCGGCTCTCGGGCGCATCGTTCGCGAGTCGGCCCTGACATTCACCCGGTAGAATATCTGTTCGCCGGATGCTTTCTGTTCGGTCAATGTGTCGGGGCTGATGTAAATGACCTTCCCATCGGCCGAACCATATATGGAAGAGTCATAAGCGTCGAACTTGACCGACGCGCTCTGCCCGACACGAAGATAGGCGATATCCACCGGCGACACCTTGGCCTCGACGATCAGACGGTCCCCGGTCGGCACGATCTGCAAAACCTCGTCGCCTGGCCTCAGGACCGCACCGATGGTGGTGAAACGGACATTTTTCACGACCCCGTCGGTCGGTGCCGTGAGAACCGTGGCATCCAGCGCGGCAATCCGCTGTTTGAGCGTCTGCTCGGCAACGACCAGTTCTTCCTCGGTCCGGCTATATTCGGCCTGGAGGTCCTGGAGATATTTATTCTGCCGATTGGCGATCTGCCCTTCGATGTCCGCGACGGATCGCTGTAATCGCATAATCTCGCTCCGGCTGACATCGCCATATTCGAGGAGCGGCATATTCATCTCGAGTTCGCGCCGCGCGATCGCCTGCATATTCCGCAGCGTTCCGATATCTTCGGCCTGCGCTGTGCGCCGCCGGCTGTAGAGTTGCTTCTGGTTGGCGACAAACTCGGGGAAATCCCGCACGTCGTCGGTGAAGACCAGGGGGCGGTCGAACAGTTCCGCCTCGATCCGGCTCTTGATCGTCCGGTAGCTCGCCACTTTGGCGCGCGATTCTTCTACGGCGGCCTTGATCCGGACCGGATCGAGCACGACGAGAGTCTGCCCGCGGCGAACGCGATCGCCTTCGCGCACAAGCATCTGACCGATGACCCCGCCGTCGGCGCTCTGGATGACCTGCACCCGTCCGGCCGGGATGACCTGTCCTGTCGCACGACTGACCTGATCGATCTCCGCCCAGCCAGCCCAGACGAGCAGGCCGACCAGCGCGGCGGCCGTGATGTAGATAACGAGGCCCGATCGGCGAAAAAAGCTCAGGAAACGCATGCCCTGCCTTCAGTTTGCCATATCCGCCGGCGGAAACGCCGGGGAAGTCTTGCCTTGGGTTTCGCGAAGCTTCGCTATCACCGAAGCGCGCGGACCGTCGAGGACGACGCGTCCGCCCTGCATGACCAGCCGCCGCGACACGGTGCCCCAAAAACGCAATTTCTGCGTGACGATGATTACCGACATATCGG
>CBJKNR010000446.1:0-3157 GCA_966417555.1 uncultured Sphingopyxis sp. | reverse complement strand
CGACCGCGAGCGCCTCGCCGCGATCGGCCCGACACTCGACCCGAATGACGCGATCAATATCCAGTTCACCAGCGGCACCACCGGCCTGCCGAAGGGTGCGACGCTCAGCCACCGCAACATCCTCAACAACGGCTTTTTTGTAGGCCGGACGCAGGGGCTGGGCGAGGGCGACCGCATCTGTATCCCGGTGCCGCTCTATCATTGCTTCGGCATGGTGATGGGCAATCTCGCGAGCATCACCCACGGCGCGGCGATGGTCTATCCGTCCGAGGGTTTCGATCCCGAAGCGGCGCTGCGCGCGGTCGAGGCCGAGCGCTGCACTGCGCTCTATGGCGTGCCGACGATGTTCATCGCGGTGCTCGCGCACCCCGATTTCGGCAGCTTTGACGTCTCCTCGCTGCGTACGGGGTGCATGGCCGGCGCAATCTGCCCCGAACCGCTGATGCGGCAGGTCGTCGAGCGGCTGAACATGCGTGATGTCACGATCGCCTATGGCATGACCGAGACGAGCCCGGTCAGCTTCCAGACCGCACCCGATGATCCGTTCGATCGCCGCGTCGGCTCGATCGGTCGGGTGCAGCCGCACCTCGAATGCAAGATCGTCGATGTCGAAGGGAATATCGTCGCGTCGGGTGAGCCCGGCGAGCTTTGCACGCGCGGCTATTCGGTGATGATCGGTTACTGGGACGAGCCGCAGCGCACGATGGAATCGATCGACGAGCAGGGCTGGATGCATTCGGGCGACCTCGCGACGATCGACGCCGAGGGCTATGGCAATATCGTCGGGCGCCTCAAGGACATGGTGATCCGCGGCGGCGAGAATATCTACCCGCGCGAAATCGAGGATTATCTCTATCGCCACCCCGCGATCGAGGACGTCGCCGTGGTCGGCATTCCTGACGAACGCATGGGCGAGGAGCTGTGCGCGTGGGTGCGATTGAAGCCCGGCACCACCGCCGACGCCGAAGCGATACGCGAATTCTGCCGCGGCCAGATCGCCCACTATAAAGTCCCGCGATATGTGCGCATTGTGGATGCCTTCCCCACCACGGTGACGGGGAAGATCCAGAAATATCTCATCAAGGAACAAATGGTCGCCGAACTCGGAAAGGAAGAACGGAAATGAAGTATCTCTTGGCCGGAGCCGCGCTGATGCTCGCTCCCCCCGCACTGGCGCAAGGCACCCCGGCCCCCGCCGACACGAAGCCCGCGTCCACCGCTCCTGCGGCGCCCACGGCCACAGCTCCCGCCGCCGACGCCAAATTCACGCTCGACACCCCGCTGCAGGACATCGTCGCCGACGAAAAGGGCAAGGCGGTGATCGAGAAGCATTATCCCGGCATGATCGCGCTGCCCGAGTACGAGATGTTCAAGGCGATCAGCCTGACACAGCTCCAGCCCTATGCCAACGGCAAGATCACCGACGAGATGCTCGCGGCGACCGCGAAGGATCTGGCGGAGATCAAGTGATGAAGAGCCGGACAGCCTGTCTGGCGGCAAGCATGCTGTCTTCCATGGTGGCGCTGTCCGGCGCACAGGCACAGGATATGATCTACAAGGACAAATCGGCGCCGGTCGAGGCGCGCGTCGATGATCTGATGGCGCGGCTGACGCTCGACGAGAAGATCCTGCTGCTCGCGGGCGAAAGCTCGATGACGCTGAACCCGATCGAACGGCTCGGCATCCCGTCGATCCGCATGACCGACGGCCCGACCGGGGTGCGCTCGCCGGAGGGCAAGCCCGCGACGGTGTTCCCCGTCGGGGTCGCGATGGCGGCGACGTGGAATCCCGATCTGACCGCAAAGGTTGGCGCGGCGATCGGCAAGGAAACGCTCGCGCACGGCGCCGACGTGCTGCTCGCACCGACGGTCAATATCGTGCGCACGCCGCGCTGGGGGCGCAATTTCGAAACCTATTCGGAAGATCCGTATCTCGCGGGCCAGATCGGGCTGGGTTATGTGAAGGGTGCGCAGGGCGCGGGCATCGGCGTATCGCTCAAACATTTCGCCGCCAATAACCAGGAAACCAACCGCTTCATCGTCGATTCGGTGGTCGATCCGCGGACGCTGCGCGAAATCTATCTCCCGGCGTTCGAGACGGTGATCAAGGAGGGTGATCCCTGGTCGGTGATGGCGTCGTACAACAAGATCAACGGCACGCACGCGGCCGAAAACCGCTGGCTGCTCACCGACCTGCTCAAGACCGAGTGGGGCTACAAGGGTTTCGTCGTGTCCGACTGGGGTGCGGTCCATTCGACCGCACCGACGGTCAATGCCGGCATGGACCTCGAAATGCCGGGGCCGCCGAACCATTTCGGGCCAAAGCTCCGGAAAGCGGTCGACGAAGGCAAGGTGACGACTGCGCAGCTCGACGACAATGCGCGCCGCATGGTGCGCCTGATCGTGCGCAGCGGCGCGATCGAGCGCGGCGCCGCACGCCCGGTCGCCGAAACGACACCGCGCAACGCCGCGCTTGCGCAGCACGCCGCCGAGGAAGCGATCGTCCTGCTCAAGAACAGCGGGGTGTTGCCGCTGCCGTCGTCGATCAGGACGCTCGCGGTGATCGGCCCCAACGCCGATGTCGTGCGCATCCAGGGCGGCGGCAGCTCGGCGGTAGTGCCGTTCGAGACGAGCACGCCGCTCGCCGCGCTCAAGGCCGCGCTTCCCGGCGTGACAATCGCTTATGCGAAAGGCGTCGATAACGAGGAAACACCGCCTGCTGCCAATCCGAAATTGTTCAGCCCCGGGCAAGATCGCGGCGTCACAGGGCTTGCGGCGACCTACTACGCCAATGCTGATATGAGCGGCGAGCCGGTGAAGCGCGAAACGGCGACCAGCTTCCTCAAGCGGATCAGCGGCAATATCGCCGGACCGCAGGTCACCGGCTATTCGGCGTTCCGCTGGGAAGGGCTGTTCTGGCCCGACAAGAGCGGGACCTATGAATTCAGTACCCGCGGCACAGGCAATGCGACGATCGTCCTCGACGGCAAGACCGTGCTGTCGAAGGAAAGCGCGTCGAAGCCCGACATCCGTGACGTGCTCGGCTTCCCCATTCCGCGGCGAACGGTCTCGGTCACCCTCGAGGCGGGACGCAGCTATCCGATCCGGCTCGATTATGTGAACGGCCAGACGCCGTACGAATATCTGAGCTTCGGCAT